>NZ_JBFBAD010000050.1:0-71583 GCF_040682075.1 Actinoplanes sp. NPDC051411
AGGGTGACCAAGATCGAACTAGATGCTTTACCTCGACCTTGGTCACCCTCGCCCCAAATCGCGTCCGACCGCAAGAAAGCACCCCGCGAAAGACCAATCAACCACCGGCATTCAACGGCTCCTGCCAGATCGCAAGCACCAACACAATCCCGATCACAAGGATCGCGATAACACGGATCAATCGGCGCCGATTGAACCGGGCCGGCCCCTCCTCGGGTCCGGCCAGCGGCCTACTCATCGTGTCGGGCATTGTCATCACCTTTTCGACGTAGCCGGAAGTTAGTCGGGTACCGCCGTCCAGCTCTGGTGCCGCTGGCCGTTGCCGTCCTGCAGCACGAGGACGCGGTGCTGGCCGAAACGCTGGTTGCCTACTCCGATGACCAGCTCGGAGGCCGTGGTCCGCAGGGTGAAGCCGTAGTCGGACGCCTGCAGCTGCCAGTGGCCGCTGTCGTCGGACGCGCAGTCGCCCTGGACGATCGGGACGCCCGCGATCAGGTTGCCGTCGAGCGGGACCGCGCACTTGCCGGTCGCCCGGGACACCAGGGAGTAGCTGTTTTTGCCGGCCGGCACGAGTTCCCACTGCTGTTGGGCGTCGCCGTCCGATTCGGCCAGTGTCATCGGGGTGCCGTTGGCGGCGCGGGCCGCGTACAGGTCGGCGGCGCCGCCTGTGAGGGCGTTGTTCAGGTCGAACCAGGTGTTTTCGGCCGGCCGGGCGTACGGGGCTGTCTCGGCTGTTCCCTTGGCCGCGTAGGCCGCGCCCGACTTGATCGTCACCTGGTATTTGGCGTCGGGTTTGAGGCCGATCAGCCGGGCCCGGGTTGCTTTGGTGACGCCGACCGGGTCGCCGTCGACTGACACCTGGTAGGTCGCGGTGTCGGAGGCGGCGCTCCAGTTGAGTTCGGCCGAGCTGCTCGTCGTGTCGCGGATCTCGAGTACCGCCTGGACCGGTCCGGCGCCTGCCGTGCCGTTGCTTTCTTCTTCGACCTGCACGCCGGGTGACTTTTTGGCTTTGACCGGCTGGGTTTCCGCGCTCGGGGTGGTGGTGTTGCCGGGGAGCGGGGAGTCGGACGGGCCGGGGGCGGTGCTGGCCGGTGCCGGGGAGGCTTCGGTGGACGGTGGCGGGCCGGCCGAGGCCGGGGCGGTGCTCGGCGGGGCGGCCGGCGAGGGCGCGCCGGCTGCCGGGTCGGCCTGGCCGGAGTCGGGGATGTCGTCGCCGCCGTCGCTGCGCAGCAGGAACTCGCTGGTCGCGACGTTCCAGTTCTTGGTCAGGTAGCTGCCTGGCTTGGGGTTGGTGCTGAAGTAGTCGTCGTGCCCGCAGTCGAGCCGGTTGGCGTGCGAGCGGGGGCAGACCGTCCGCACCGTTCTGCCCGACCGGTCGGGGGCGCAGAGCAGGTCGTAGCCGTCGGTGCAGCCGCCGGCGCCGCTGGCGTTGGGTGAGCCGGTCAGCACCGCGCCCAGTTCGTGTGCGAGCTCGTGGGCCGCCATCGTCGAGCTCCAGCAGCCGGCGTCGATGCGGCCGTACGACGGGCCGCCGTTGTTGCGGTTGCCCAGTCCTGACCGCCGGTCGTTGACGTAGCTGGCGATGCCGCAGTAGACGTTGGCGTCGGTGAACATCAGGTATTTGCGGTCGGTGCGGTTGTAGCCGAGCTTCTGCAGCGCCGCGATCGTGTTGGTGAACGAGTCGAGGGCGCCGACCGGGAGCTGCACCTCGTCGACGTCGATCTGGCACTGGGGTGTGGTCACGAACCGGATGTGCCGGGAGCCGCCGGTTTCGGCCGCGCTCGCGTCGAAGATCTGGTCGACGCCGGTCGCCCAGGTGCGGATCGAGCCGAGGAAGTCGGTGTAGCGGCTGACCGTGCCGAACTGTTGCAGATAGAGCACTTGGACGCGCTTGCTGTCGTGGCCGTCGCTCTCGCAGGCCACGTCGTGGGCGCCCATCACGAAGTCGGCCTGGCCGGGCGCCGGGTCGGGGATGATCGCGGGCGCGCCGGGGGTCATCGCGCTGCCGCCCTCGTCGCGCGCGATCTCGGCGTCGGTGGGGACGCCCGCCGTCTCGCGGGTCGGTGCGACCAGGGCCGGCGATTTCGGGGTCACCGGGGCGGTGTCGTTGCCGACTTTGAGGCCGGCCGGGGCCGTGTCGGGGCCGTACGTGCAGGTCTCGTCGTCGAGCGTGTAGGCGCCCGCGCACAGTGAGTCGGACTTGGCCGGTCGCAGGCCGGCGTAGATGAGTCCCTGGGCGGGGGTGTCGGCGGGAAGCGCGGTGAGGGACAGGTTCGGCGGGTCACCGCCCGTGACGTTTTCGACCACGCTGGGGCCCACGGCACCGGCGACTCCGATCAGCGCGAGGCCGAGCGCGA
Source organism: Actinoplanes sp. NPDC051411 (assembly GCF_040682075.1). Taxonomy (NCBI): domain Bacteria; kingdom Bacillati; phylum Actinomycetota; class Actinomycetes; order Micromonosporales; family Micromonosporaceae; genus Actinoplanes; species Actinoplanes sp. NPDC051411. Next base: position 2,358 of record NZ_JBFBAD010000050.1, read on the forward strand.
TCGGAAGAATACGGTGCGCATTGGTGCGGGGCCGCCGTTCCCCACTCGGTGTGGGCCGGCGATGGGCGGGCACGAGATCTCCTCGACTTGCGGGGGCACGGTGGGAGGTGGTCTGTGGGCGTCCACCTCTCACCGCCAGGGGGCTTTTCCGGCCCGATCGGTGTGGGGGAATCGTGGGCTTCGGGCCGGGAAGCCGGATTCGATCGGGTCGAAGACTGCCAGTCCGCCGACCCCAGGGGAATGCCCTTAATACAGATCTAAGCAAGTGTTGTACCGTCCGGCGTAATTCGCTTCACTCCGGCATTACCGGTCTGTTGGTGCGCTCCCGGGCGAGGCGTCCGACGAGGCCGAAACGACTGGCCTGTTTCGGCGCCGCCTCCGCGTCGGCGAGCATCATCACCACGCTGGCTCCGCCCATCGCGGCGCGGGCGAGGCTGACCGTTCCGCCGGCGGACTGGGCGGCCCGCCGGGCGATGTCGAGGCCGAGGCCGGTCGATCCCTTGTTGCTCTGTCCACGTTGCAGGGCCTTTTCGGGGTCGGGGATGCCGGGACCGGCGTCGTCGACGCGCAGCGCGACCCAGCCGTCACGGCGGGAGACACCGACCTCGAACGCGGTCCCCTGGGGGGTGTAGCGGAACACGTTACCCAGAACGGCGTCGAGCGCCGCCGCCAGTTCGGCCCGCGCGACCGGCACCGGGATCCGCATCTGCGCGCCGACCACCTGGTAGTGCCGGTTCTGGTCGCCGGCGAGAGCCGACCAGAACGTCATCCGCTCCCGCACGACCTCGCTGACGTCGCAGACGCCGGGTTCGGGTGCGGCCGCGACCTGGGCCGCGACCGCCTTGCGGGTGGTGTTGATGAGCTGGTTGACCTCGCCTTCGAGGGTCACGATGGCCTGCCGGATGCGCCGGATGCCGCGCCGCCGGTCGAGTTCGGCCTGGTCGAACTGGATGCCGATCTGGGTGTCGTCGGGGTCGAGCGCCTCGGCGTCGAGCCGCAGCGCGGTCAGCGGGGTGCGCAGCCGGTGCGAGAGGTCGGCGACCAGTTCCCGCTCGTCGCGGCGGGTGGTGATCAGGCGGTCGGCCATCCGGTTGAAGGCGTAGCCGGCTTCGGCCAGCTCGCGGGGTCCGCTCGGCTGGATGCGTACGCCGAGGTCGCCGCCCCCGACCGCGAGTGCGGCCTGCACGAGGTTGCGGGCGGAGTTGACCGCGCCGCGGGCGAGCCGGTCGACCGCGAACACCGCGGCACCGACCAGCAGCAGGGCCAGGACGACCAGCAGCCACCAGTCGCGCCCGGTGTTCTCGCCGAGTTCGTCGCCGGGCACGAAGACTTCGACGACCGACGTCTTGCCGGCGACGGTGACGGGCTCCAGGCGTACGAGACCTCCCGGAACCGGCGCGGTGAGCGACGCGACCCCGGAGGCCGCGCGTCGCACGTCGCTCGCGTCGGCGTGCCCGGCCGGCGGCCCGCCGGGCGGATGCACCACCGGATGACCTCCCGCCGCGGCGATGGCGGCGTCGACGCCTTTCTTGCTCGCCCCGGCCGCGATGGCCCCGGCGACCGTGGCGCTCTCCCGCTCGGCGGTCGACATGGCCTGGTCGCGGTGGTCGTTGCGGAGTTCCCAGCCGAGCGGGACGAGGAAGACGACGGCGGCGACGGCGGTGGTGATCGCGGTGGTGATGGCGAGGCGGGACCTCAGTCCGGCGCCACCAACCGGAATCCGACCCCCCGCACGGTGCGCAGGTAGCGCGGCTTCGCGGCTGATTCGCCCAGTTTCCTCCGGAGCCAGTACAGGTGGACGTCGATCGTCTGGTCCTCGCCCACCGATGGCTGTCGCCATACCTCCTCCAGCAGCTCACGACGGGAAACGACTCGGCCCGGGCGGGCGGCGAGGTAGGCCAGCAGGTCGAACTCCTTGCGGGTGAGCGCGAGCGACTGGACGCCCAGTGTGGCGCTGCGCTCGCCCACGTCCACCCGCAGCTCACCGACCTCGTGCACGGCCGGCGCGGCGGCCCGGCTGGCCCGTCCGACCCGGCGCAGCACGGTCGCGATGCGCGCGTCGAGGTGGGCGCCGGTGAACGGTTTGACCATGTAGTCGTCGGCGCCCGCCCGCAGCAGGCGCACGACGGTCTGCTCGTCGTCGCGCGCGGTGGCGATGATGATCGGCACGTCGGTGATGCCGCGCAGCATGCGCAGCGCGTCGGAACCGTCCAGATCGGGCAGACCGAGGTCGAGCACCACCAGGTCGGGTGTCTCGGCGGCGACGCGGCGCAGCGCGTCGAGTGCCGTGCCGACGGCGTGCACGGCGTGGCCCCGGTCGGCGAGCGAGCGGAGCATGGCGCCACGCACGACGTGATCGTCCTCGACGAGCAACACCGTGGCCATGCGAAGAAGGTACTGCCCCTGGCAACCTCTGCCTAACCGGTGATTGAGGGACACTCTTCGATCACTGAGAGTGATGGAATACCATCCGATGTGCCGATGTCATTCACCCTCTTTCCCAGTACGCGCCTGGCCCTGGCCCTGGAGAGCCTCGCCGGCCTGAGTGTCGGCGACGCGCTCGGCGCGCAACACTTCGTGACCCCGGTCGATGTCGCCGACCCGCCTCCCGGCCCCTGGCCGTGGACCGACGACACCGAGGAGGCGTGCTGCCTGGTCGCGACCCTCGGTGAGGGCGACTTCGACCGCGACGGGTTCGCCGACCTTCTCGGGCGGCACCACGACCCCTACCGCGGTTACGGCCCGGGCGCGGTGGTGATGCTGCGCCAGATCCGCGAGGGGCTGCCGTGGCCGATCGCGGCCGCGGCGGCGTTCGACGGCCAGGGCTCGTCCGGCAACGGCGCCGCCATGCGGGCCGCCCCGCTCGGGGCCTGGCACGCCGATTCGCTCGCCCGCGCGGCCGCTCAGGGCGCCCGGGCGGCCGAGGTCACCCACGCCCACCCCGACGGCATCGCCGGGGGAGTGGCGGTCACCGTGGCGGCCGCGGTCGCGACGGCCGGACGGCTCGACGGGCAACGACCGCGACTGCTGGCCGCGGTCGCCGCGCACACGCCCGCCGGCCGGGTGCACGACGGCCTGGTCGAGGCGGCCGGGCTGCGGGACGCCGGCCACGCGGCGTACGTGCTGGGCAACGGCACCCGGGCGATGGCGCGGGACACGGTGCCGTTCGCTCTCTGGGTCGCCGACCACTTCCTCGACGACTATCCGGGCGCCCTCGCGGCCTGCCTCGCGGCCGGCGGCGACGTCGACACGACCTGCGCGATCGCCGGCGGGGTCGTGGCCGCATACACCGGTCCGGAGGGCATTCCGGCGACGTGGCTGGCTTCCCGTGAGCCGTTGCCGGCCTGGCTCTAAATCCTCAACCAAGTCGCTCCCGTGCCGATCCCAGGACCGTGTGGACAGGAGAGAAGAAAATCGCGGGCCTGGGCCTGCTGGTGTCCTTCGGCGGCGGGCTGACGCTGGGCGGTCTGCGCCCGGCCGGCGCGCTGCTGACCGGTGCGGCCGTGCTGGCCGGCGCGTCCACGGTCTGCGCGGCCGTGCTCGCCCGGCATCGCCGGCGGACCGACCGGACGGTGGCCGACCTGGCCTCCGCGCTGGCCCGCGAGACGGTCCTCGGCGACCTCGGCTCCCGGCTGCTCGCCGCGGGCGATCCCGACCGGATGCTGCGGGTCACCGCCGGCGCCGCGGCGACGCTGCTGAGCGACGTCCCGGGTGGCTGGGCGGCGGTCCTGTCGATCGGTCCCGACGACGACTTCGCGGTGCTCACCGCCGACTCGCCCGACGCTCACCTGCCGCTCGAGGCGGTACCCACCGACCTGCTGGTGCGCCTGGCCGGCGGCGAACTCGTGAGCGCCGGCACGCCGTCCGCCCTCGGCCTGACCGGTTTCGGCCCGGAACGGCCGATCAGCCTGCTTCCGCTGGTGCACGGCGAAAGCTTCTTCGGCGTGCTGGCGACCGGCTCCGACGACCAGGTTCCGGCGGGCCTGGCGGCCGCGCTTCAGGCCGTACGCACCCAGGCGTCCCTGGCCCTCGAGGGTGACGCCCTGGCGGCGGAGCTGACCCGGCGCGCGACCCGGGACCCGCTGACCGGCCTCGGCAACCGCCAGTCGATGCGCGACCGGCTCACCGCGGCGCTGGCCCGGGCCCGCCGCAGTGGCAAACCGGTCGGCGTGCTGCTGCTCGACCTCCAACGGTTCCGCCAGGTCAACGAGGTCCACGGCCACGACGCGGGCGACGAGCTCCTGCGGGTGGTCGCCGACCGCCTCCGCGCCGGGGTCCGCACCGAGGACACCATCGGCCGCCTCGGCGGCGACCAGTTCGCGGTGATCGCCGAGGACCTGCGCACCGCCCAGGACATCCTCGTCATCGCCGAACGCCTGGTCGAATCCCTGGGCCGCAGCGTCCCGGTCGGCGGCCGCATCGTGCGCGCCCCGGCGAGCGTCGGGATCGCGTTGTCACACCCCGACACCGACGGCCCCGACCAGCTGATGCGCGAGGCCGAGGCCGCGATGACGTCGGCCAAGCGTCAGGGCGGCGGCCGCTACCAGATGCACGGCGCCTCGGCCTGAGGGCTTCCGCCGGACGCCCGGCCCCATTTCGGGGCCGGGCTTTTCGGCGTACGCGTGAGGCCCGCTCCTCCGAAGGCGGCCCCGTGCCGGTCCGCGCGGCGTCCTAAGCTCGGGGTGTGGCGGATTCAGCGGGGCCGGTCGAGACCGGGGAGCCGGATGGGCTGGAGCGGCTCTGGACGCCGCACCGGATGAGCTATATCGCCGGGGAGAACCGGCCCGACAGCCACACCGAGAAGCCGGCCGGCTGCCCGTTCTGCCGGGCGCCCGGCGCCGGCGAGGCCGAGAGTCTGGTCGTGGCGCGCGGTGAGCTGGTGTTCGCGGTGCTCAACCTCTACCCCTACAACCCCGGCCACCTGATGGTCTGCCCCTATCGTCACGTGGCCGACTACACCGATCTCACCGAGGCGGAGACGGTCGAGGTGGCCGCCTTCACCCGCACGGCGATGCGGGTGATCCGGGCGGTGAGCAGCCCGCACGGCTTCAACCTGGGCATGAACCAGGGCGCGGTGGCCGGCGCCGGCATCGCCGCGCACCTGCATCAGCACGTGGTGCCGCGGTGGGGCGGCGACGCCAACTTCATGCCGGTGATCGGCCGCACCAAGGTGCTTCCGCAGCTGCTGGCCGACACCCGGGTCATGCTGGCCAAGGCCTGGAGCTGAGGCGGGGCCGGCGCCTCCTGGGCGGCCGGCGGTCAGGAGGGCGGGCCGCCTCGTCGGCGCCGAGCGGGTGCGGTCGCGGGGCGTGAAGACGGGCACGTGGGCCCCCGGGAACTGAGAACGGGCGTCGGGACGACTGTGCGGCCGGGTCAGGGCAGTGCGGCCAGCGCTTTCAGCCCGGTGACGATCTGCTCGGCGGACGGGGCGTGGCCGGGGTCGGTGAGCCACTGGGTGACCACGCCGGACATCAGGGCCATCTGGGCCGAGCCGAGGGAGCGGACCGTCTCCGGGTCGAGCTGGTCCTCCGGGCGGCCGGTGAGCAGGGCCGTCATGCCGCTGCGGCCCTGTTCGAGGCCGTCGGCGAGCTGGGCGCGCAGGTCGGGGTTGTGCTCGGCCTGGATCATCACCTCGACGCTGGCGAGCCAGAGGGCGCGGTGGGAGTTGATCGAGTCGATCACCCGGCGCCAGAAGGCGACCATCGGGTCGACGCCGTCCTCGGGTGGGCTGCCGAGGGCGATCGCGACCTGATCGCCCCACTCCTGCATCGCGCTCATCATCGCGGCCGTCATCAGCGCCTCGGTCGAGCCGTAGTGGTAGCCGATCGAGCCCAGGTTGGTGCCGGACAGGGCCACGATGTCGCGGGCCGTGGTGCGGGCGTAGCCCTTCTCGTAGAGCGCTCGTTTCGCGCCTTTCAGCAGCTCTTCCCGGTGGCCCATGACGGCGATCCTAACTTCTATACAAACGTATAAGACGTTTGTATGGTAGCGGCATGACGAACTCACGGGTACTGATCTCGGGCGCCGGCGTGGCCGGCCCGGCCCTCGCCTACTGGCTGGTCCGCCGCGGTTTCGACGTCACCGTCGTCGAGCGGGCGCCGGAGCTGCGGACGGCGGGCTACAAGGTGGACGTGCGCGGCGCGGGCACCGAGGTGCTGCGCAAGATGGGCCTGCTCAAGGCCGCGCAGGCGGCCGACACCGGCATGCGCCGGATCACGTATGTGAAGAAGAACGGGCGGCCGCTCGCGGCGCTGCCGGCCGACCTGCTGATGGGCCGCCGCGGCGACGACCTGGAGATCATGCGGTGGGACCTCAGTCGCCTGATGCACGACGCGACCAGGGACGACGTCGACTATGTCTTCGGCGACACGATCACCTCGATAAACGACCGCGACGTGACCTTCGAACAGCGGAAACCGCAAGAGTTCGACTACGTGGTCGGGGCCGACGGGCTGCACTCGGTCACCCGGCGGCTGAGCATGGGCGAGGTGCCGCTGCGCCATCTCGGGGCGTACATCTCGATCTTCACGGTGCCGAACACCCTCGGCATCGAGCGCGAGGAGTTCATGTACTTCCGCCCGGAGCGGCTCGCTTTCGCGTACGCGATGGAGCCCGCCCAGCCGGCGCGGGTCGGCCTCACCTTCGCCTCACCGGAGCTGGACTTCGACCGGCGCGACGTGGCCGCTCAGAAGGCGATGCTGCACGAGGCGTTCGCCGGGACGGGCTGGCGGGTCGACGAGTTCCTGGCCGGGATGGACCGCACCGACGACTTCTATTTCGACTCGTTGAGCCAGGTCGAGCTGCCCGCCTGGTCGAAGGGCCGGGTGGCGCTGCTCGGCGACGCCGCCTACTGCCCGGCCCCGGCGTCGGGACAGGGCAGCAGTCTGGCGCTGGTCGGGGCGTACGTGCTCGGCCGGCACCTCGGCGAGCCGGGAGGACTCGCCGAGTACGAAAGGCGGATGCGGCCGTACGTCGAGAAGAACATGGCCTTCGGCCGCAAGATGGCCAAGGACATGGTGCCCGGCGGCCGTTTGTCGATCGCCGTCCGCTCCTACGGCATGCGCACCCTGAAGTACCACCCGCGCAAGGAGCAGGTGATCGACCGGATCCTGGCGCCGATGCTCGACGCGGCGAACGCCATCGAGCTGTGATCACCCCTTGGCGGAGTGCTCCTTGCGGACGGCGTCGGCCAGGTGGCCGGGCATCGGCTCGTGCCGCAGGTACGCCCGGGTGAACGTGCCGGCGCCGGAGGAGATCGCGCGCAGCTCGACGGCATATCGCACCAGCTCGATCGCCGGCACCTCGGCCCGGATCGTGCTGTGGCCGTCGTCGCCGGTGTCGGTGCCGAGCGGGCGGCCCCGCCGGCCGGAGAGGTCGCTCATCACCGGGCCCACATAGGCGTCGGGGACCCGCACCTCGATCTCGTCGACCGGTTCGAGCAGCGCCATCTGGGCCGCGGCCGCCGCCTCGCGCAGGGCCAGCGCCCCGGCGGTCTGGAACGCGGCGTCCGACGAGTCGACGCTGTGGGCCTTGCCGTCGAAGAGCGTCACCTTGAGGTCGACCATCGGATAGCCGGCGACGATGCCGCGTTCGAGCTGGCTGCGGACGCCCTTCTCGACCGACGGGATGTAGTTGTGGGGCACCGCGCCGCCCACGACCTTGTCGACGAACTGGAAACCCGAGCCGCGGGGCAGCGGCTCGACCTCGATGTCGCAGACGGCGTACTGCCCGTGGCCGCCGGACTGCTTGACGTGGCGTCCGTGGCCCCGGGCCCCCGAGCCGAAGGTCTCCCGCAGCGAGACCTTCACCGGTTCGGTGTCGAGTTCGGCGCCGCCCGCGCGGAGCCGCTCGAGCACCACCTCGGCGTGCGCCTCGCCCATCGTCCAGAGCACCAGCTGGTGGGTGTCGGCGTTGCGCTCCAGCCGCAGGGTCGGGTCGCCGGCGACCAGGCGGGACAGGTTCTTCGCCAGCGCGTCCTCGTCGGAACGCGACTTGGCCAGCACCGCGATCGGCAGCAGCGGCTCGGGCATCGTCCACGGGGACATCAGCAGCGGCTCGTCCTTGCCCGACAGCGTGTCGCCGGTCTCGGCGCTGCCCGACTTGGTGATCGCGCAGAGGTCACCGGCGACGCACTGGCCGACCTCGCGCAGCTGGGCACCGAGCGGTGAGTAGATGTGGGCGACCCGCTCGTCGGTGTCGTGGTCGGGGTGGCCGCGTTCGGACAGGCCGTGCCCGGAGACGTGCAGGGTCTGCTCCGGGCGCAGGGTGCCGGAGAAGACGCGGACCAGCGAGACCCGGCCGACGTGCCGGTCGATCGTGGTCTTGACCACCTCGGCGACCAGCGGGCCGTCGGGGTCGCAGGTCAGCGGCGGCCGGGGCGAGCCGTCGACCCCGGTGACCACCGGCAGGTCGTGCTCGAGCGGCGACGGCGCGCCGTTGACCAGGCCGTCGAGCAGCGCGTCGAGGCCGACGCCGGTGGCCGAGCAGACCGGGATGACCGGGTAGAAGTTGCCCCGGGCGACCGCCTTCTCCAGATCCGGCACCAGCGCCTCGGTGTCGATCAGCTCGCCGCCGAGGTAGCGGTCCATGAGGGTCTCGTCCTCACTCTCGGCGATGATCCCCTCGATCAGCGTGTTGCGGTCGTCGGCGACCGGGTTGAGATGCTCGGGGTCGGCGTCGCCGGTCTTGGGCGGGTAGCCCTCGGAGTAGTCCAGAACCCGCAGCGTGACCAGCCCGAGCAGGCCGACCACCGACTCGCCGTCGTCGCCCAGCATCGGCTGGTAGATCGGCATCACGTTTTCGCCGAAGGTCTCCTGGCAGACCTCGAGGGTCTGCTCGTAGTCGGCGCGCGGGTGGTCGAGGCGGGTGATCGCGACCGCCCGGGGCATGCCGACCGAGGCGCACTCCTCCCAGAGCGCCGCGGTGGCGTCGTCGACGCCGTCGGCCGCCGAGACGACGAAGAGCGCGGCGTCCGCGGCCCGCAGGCCGGCGCGCAGCTCCCCGACGAAGTCGGCGTAGCCGGGAGTGTCGAGCAGGTTGATCTTCACGCCCTCGTAGACGAGCGGGGCGCAGGCGAGCGACACCGAGCGCTGCTGGCGCTGGGCCGCCGGATCGTGGTCGGACACCGTGGTGCCGTCGGTCACCGTGCCGGCTCGCGGGATCGTCCCGGTGGCGGCGAGCAGGGCTTCGACGAGAGTCGTCTTGCCCGAACCCGAATGACCCACCAGCACCACGTTGCGTACTCTGCCGGGCTCGGTCACCACCGGCGCCGTCGCGCCGTTGAGCCCCTTCTCCGAGGTCTTCTGCGCCATGGCGACCGCTCCTGTCGAAATTCGGTGACTGTTACGACGCTGTTGTTGAATCCCACACCCGCTGCTACCGGAGCCGCAACCCTTTGTAGTGGTCAAACGTCGCGTCGGGAACGATACGGGCACTGCGGAGAGCCATAGTCCCGTGGGCGGTGCCGTCGCCGTTATGGTGGGACGGCCATGGCAAAGATCGTCCAAGTACCGGCCCGCGCCGTCGTCTCGTACGGCGTCAATCCGACCGCCCGATTCCTGCTGCGAATCGGCATCTCACCCAACGCCGTCACCATCGGCGGCACCGTAGGGGTGCTCATCGGCTCCTACTTCGGCGCGCGCGGTCACCTCTTCTGGGGAACCTGGATCGTCACCGCGTGCGCTCTCACCGACGTGCTCGACGGCACGATGGCCCGGATGCGAGGTCAGTCGGGCAAGTTCGGCGCCCTGCTCGACTCGTCGATGGACCGGATCGCCGACGCCGCCGTCTTCGGCGCGGTCGTCTACTACATGGCCGCCCAGCACAACCCCTACGGCGGCACCATCGCGGCGTTGATCAGCCTAGCGGCCGGCCAGGTCGTCTCGTACGTGAAAGCCCGCGCCCAGAGTCTCGGCCTGAACGCCGACGTCGGCATCGCCGAGCGCCTGGAACGCCTGGTCATCCTCGGCATCGGCGGCCTGCTCGGCAGCGCCGGCCTGCACTGGGGCCTGCCCGCCGCGCTCTGGGTCCTCGCCCTGCTGTCGGTGATCACGGTCTTCCAGCGGCTGATCGCGGCCGCCCGTTCCGACCGGGCCAACCGGGCCGCCGAGAAGGAACCGGTGGCGTGAGCGCCCTGAAGGACCGGCTGATCGAGACCGGCTACGCGGCCGGCTGGCGGGCGGTCCGGGCGCTGCCGCTGCCGGTGGCTCGTGCCCTGTTCCGGGCGGTGGCCGACCGGGCGTACCGGAAAAATGGACCCGGCACCCAGCGGTTGCGCCGCAATCTGGCCCCGGTGGTCGCCGAGGACCGGCTCGAAGAGACGGTCCAGGCGGGTCTGCGTTCCTACGCGCGCTACTGGATGGAGGCGTTCCGGCTCCCGTCGCAGTCCCGTGAGCAGTTCCTGGCCGACTTCCACCTCGATCCGGAACAGGCCGCCTGGATCAACGCCGGGGTCAAGGAGGGCACCGGGGTGATCCTGGCGCTGCCGCACGTGGGGAACTGGGACGCCGCCGCGGCCTGGGTGGTCTCCAACGACTGGCCGATGGTCACGGTCATGGAACGGCTCAAGCCCGAGGGCGTGTTCGAGCAGTTCATCGCCTACCGGGAGAAGCTCGGCATGGAGGTGCTGCCGCTCACCGGCGGCCAGCGACCTCCGCTCGACGTGCTCGGCGAGCGGCTCGACCAGGGCGTCGTGGTGGCGCTGCTGAGCGACCGTGACCTCTCCCGCAGCGGCGTCGAGGTGACCTTCTTCGGGCAGCGCACCCGGATGCCGGCCGGGCCGGCCATCCTCGCCATCCGGCACGGCGCTCCCCTGTACGCGGTGGATCTCTGGTTCACCGAGACCCAGTCCGTGGCCTTCCTGCGCCGCATCGTCCCGCCGGCCGACGGGCCCCTCGACCAGAGGGTCAAGCTGACGACGCAGGCACTGGCCGACGCGTACGCCGAGGGCATCGCCGAGCACCCGCAGGACTGGCACATGCTCCAGAAGCTGTGGCTGTAGGGGGCGGGCCGTGCGCCTGGATCACCTGAAGATCGGGATCGTCTCGCCCTACTCGTTCGACATCCCCGGTGGTGTGCAGAACCACATCATGGATCTCGCCGAGGCGCTGATCGGGCTCGGTCACTCGGTGAGCGTGCTCGCGCCGGCCGACGAGGACTCCGACCTGCCGCCGTACGTCGTGCCGGCGGGCCGGGCCGTGCCGTTCCCCTACAACGGGTCGGTCGCGCGGATCGCCTTCGGGCCGGTCTCGACCGCCCGGGTGCGGCGCTGGCTCAACCGCGGGCAGTTCGACGTGCTGCACGTCCACGAGCCGTTCGTGCTGAGCCTGTCGATGCTGGCCGTGCTCTCGGCCCGCGGCCCGGTGGTCGCCACGTTCCACACCGCGATGATCCGTTCGCGGGCGCTCTCGGCCGCCCAGGGTCTGCTCCAGCTGGTGATCGAGAAGATCACCGCCCGCATCGCGGTGAGCGAACTGGCCCGTAAGACGCAGGTCGAGCACCTGGGCGGGGGAGCGGTCGAGATCCCGAACGGGGTGGCGGTCGCGAAGTTCGCCGACGCGTCCCCGCTGCCGGGCTGGCCCGGGTCCGCCCTGGGCTTTCTGGGCCGGTTCACCGAGTCGCGCAAGGGCTTCGACCATCTCCGTGACGCTTTCGTCCGGTTGGCGCCGTCCCGTCCCGAGCTTCGCCTTCTCATCGCCGGCCCGGGCGAGCGGGACGATCTCTACGACCAGTTCCCGGCCGACCTGCACGGCCGCATCACCTTCCTCGGCCTGGTCTCCGAGGCCGACAAGGCGCGCATGCTGCGCAGCGTCGACGTCTACGTCGCGCCGAACATCGGCGGCGAGAGCTTCGGCATGATCCTCACCGAGGCGATGGCGGCCGGCACCGCGATCGCCGCCTCCGACCTCGACGCGTTCCGCCGGGTTCTCGTCAACGGCAAAGCCGGGGCGCTCTTCCCGACCGGCGACTCGGCCGCGCTGGCCGAGCTGCTGGGCGAACTGCTCGACGACCCCGCACGCCGTGCCTCGCTGACTACCGCCGCTCGCTCGGCGGTCGCGGCCTTCGACTGGCCAAATGTCGCTCTGCGTGTTCTCGAGGTTTACGCAACGGCGATCGAAGCGACGGACGGGCGGGTCATGGACGACGCGTTCAAGGAAGAGTGGGCCGAACCACGGTCCGGAGACCTGACTTGACGCTGTCCTGGGGCACTACGATGCCCGGCATGTGGTGGGTGGTCGGGGTCGTCGCGGCAGTCGCGCTGCTCTCGGCATATCTGTTCTGGACCGCTCATCGGGTCGAGCGGGTGCACGTGCGCGCCCAGTCGGCCGAGCGGGCCCTCGACGCACACCTGATGCGCCGGGCCGCCGCCGCAGCCGTGGTGGCCGAGCAACGCGACGACGACGAGCTCTATTCGGCCGCCCGCGCGGCCCTCGACGCCGCGCCCGACGAGCGCGAGTCGGCCGAGAACGACCTGACCCGGCAACTGCAGACGGTCACGCTCGACGCCGCCGACGCGGCGGCCCGCACGCTGGTCGCGACCTCACGGCGGGTGGTGCTGGCCCGCCAGGTGCACACCGATCTCGTACGCGACGCGCTGACGTCCCGCCGCCGCGTCGTCGTGCGCGTCTCCGGCATGGCCCGGCGCTACCCCCGCCCGCAGTACTTCGACATCGTCGAGCCGGTGATGCCCGAACCGCAGACGGCCCCGGCGGTCGTGCCCGCCGAGGCCATCTAGCTGCTGCTTCTCGCGCTTACCAGCCGCGCTCGGCGAGCCGGTGCGGCTGCGGGATCTCGTCGACGTTGATGCCGACCATCGCCTCGCCGAGGCCCCGCGACACCTTGGCGATCACGTCGGGATCGTCGTGGAAGGTGGTCGCCTTCACGATCGCCGACGCGCGCTGGGCCGGGTTGCCCGACTTGAAGATGCCCGAGCCGACGAACACGCCCTCGGCGCCCAGCTGCATCATCATCGCCGCGTCGGCCGGGGTCGCGATGCCGCCCGCGGTGAACAGCACGACCGGCAGACTGCCCGCCTCCGCGACCTCCTTGACCAGGTCGTAAGGAGCCTGGAGCTCCTTGGCCGCGACGAACAGCTCGTCCTCCGGCAGGGTCTGCAGCCGGCGGATCTCCTGGCGGATCTTGCGCATGTGCGTGGTGGCGTTGGAGACGTCGCCGGTGCCCGCCTCGCCCTTCGACCGGATCATGGCGGCGCCCTCGGTGATGCGGCGCAGGGCCTCGCCCAGGTTGGTCGCGCCGCAGACGAACGGCACGGTGAACTGCCACTTGTCGATGTGGTTGGCGTAGTCGGCCGGGGTAAGCACCTCGGACTCGTCGACGTAGTCGACGCCGAGCGACTGCAGCACCTGAGCCTCGACGAAGTGACCGATGCGGGCCTTGGCCATGACCGGGATCGACACCGCGTTGATGATGCCGTCGATCATGTCGGGGTCGGACATCCGGGAGACGCCGCCCTGGGCCCGGATGTCGGCCGGCACCCGCTCCAGTGCCATGACCGCCACGGCCCCCGCGTCCTCGGCGATCTTCGCCTGCTCCGCCGTGACCACATCCATGATCACGCCGCCCTTGAGCATCTCCGCCATACCCCGCTTGACCCGGGCGGTGCCGGTCGAGGGCCCGTTCGAGGGTTGGGTGTCAGACATGGTGAATCGGCTCCTCACGCAGGAATTCGGTACGCAAATCGTACTCAGGCCGACCGGCCCGGCCGATGGCCAATCAACCCCTCGGTGGCCTGCGACCGGGCGGGATAAACCGGTCATCCCGCCCAGTCGGGCCGGGGTCAGCCCATGCTGCTCGGGTCGAACTCCTTCGGCTCGACCAGGACGAGCCAGTTGCCGGTGTTGTCTCGCATGACCGCCTCCACGCCGTACGGGCGGTCCGACGGCTCCTGCAGGAAGGTCACGCCGGCCGCGCTGAGCTCGGCGTACGCCTTCCGGCAGTCGCTCACCTTCAGACCCAGCCCGCCCATCTGCCCGGCCTCGAGCTGGCCCCGGTAGAAGTCGGCCGCCTCCGGGCTCAGCGGCGGCCCCGGCACCATCAGCGTGACCTCGAGCTCGGGCTGGTTGGGGTGGGCGATCGTGACCCAGCGGAACTCGCCCATCCGGGTGTCGACGCGCGGCTCGAAACCGAGCTTCTCGACGTAGAAGTCGCGGGCCTTGTCCTGGTCGAGGCAGTAGACGGTGACCAGCGAGATGTTCTCAATCATGAGGTCAAAGTAGGCCCGGGCCGGTCATGCGGGCTTCTCCCCGATTGCTCCGTCACCCCGCGCATGAACAGATAGCAGCCCGGAATGTGCGGGGTGCCGTTCGCCCAGCGGCGCTGATAGGCCTGCGGGCTCTCGCCGACCAGTTCCGAGAAGCGCGACGAGAACGAGCCGAGCGACGAATAGCCGACGGTCATGCAGATCTCGGTGACGGTCAGGTTCGCGTACCGCAGGAGATCCTGGGCGCGCTCGATCCGGCGGCGGGACAGGTAGCGGATCGGGGTCTCGCCGTAGGCCGCGCGGAAACGGCGTACGAGATGAAAGCGGGACATGCCCGCGAGCCCGGCCAGCTCGGTCAGCGTAATCGGCTCCGCGAAGCGGAGGTCGATATGGTCGCGCACCCGGCGCAGGGCGAACACCGCCGAAGCATAAGGTTGACCGGTGAACATCGGAGTGCTGGCCCTACAGGGCGACGTGCGGGAACACCTCGCCGCGCTGGCCGAGAGCGACGTCCTGGCCCGGCCGGTCCGCCGGCCCGAGGAGCTCGCCGACGTCGAGGCACTGGTGATCCCCGGTGGCGAGTCGACCGCGATCAGTAACCTGGCGGTCTCGTTCGGCCTGCTCGACCCGATCCGCAAGCGGATCGCCGACGGCATGCCGGTCTACGGCTCCTGCGCCGGCATGATCATGCTGGCTGCCACGGTGCTCGACGGCCGCCCCGACCAGGAGTCGTTCAACGGCATCGACATGACCGTGCGGCGCAACGCGTTCGGCCGGCAGGTCGACTCGTTCGAGGCCGACGTGACCATCGACGAGGTTGCGGGCGGCGATTTTCACGCGGTCTTCATCCGCGCGCCCTGGGTTGAGGAGGTCGGCGAGAACGTGCGGGTGTTGGGCCGCGTCAGCAGTGGGCCCGCCGCCGGTAGGATTGTCGCCGTCCGGCAGGGGAACCTGCTCGCAACAGCTTTCCACCCGGAGCTCACCGGCGACCTCAGGGTCCACCGGTACTTTGTCGAGATGGTCCGCGCTGTGTAATTCACGTTGGGTAAATTCGGAGGTTTTGCATGTCCGGCCACTCCAAGTGGGCGACGACCAAGCACAAGAAGGCCGTCGTCGACGCCAAGCGCGGCAAGATGTTCGCCAAGCTCATCAAGAACATCGAGGTGGCGGCGCGCACCGGGGGCGGAGACCCGAGCGGCAACCCGACGCTGTACGACGCTATCCAGAAGGCGAAGAAGAGCTCGGTCCCCAACGACAACATCAACAACGCGGTCAAGCGCGGCTCCGGCCTCGAGGCGGGCGGCGCCGACTGGCAGACGATCATGTATGAGGGGTATGGCCCGAACGGCGTCGCGCTGCTGATCGAGTGCCTCACCGACAACCGCAACCGCGCCGCCACCGAGGTACGCACGGCCCTGACCCGCAACGGCGGCACGTTCGCCGACGCCGGCAGCGTGTCCTACCTGTTCAACCGCAAGGGCGTGGTGCTCGTCCCCAAGGCGGCGCTCAGCGAGGACGACATCATGCTGGCCTCGCTCGACGCCGGCGCCGAGGAGATCAACGACCTGGGCGACACCTTCGAGATCGTCAGCGAGCCGACCGACCTGGTGCCGGTCCGCACGGCCCTGCAGGACGCCGGCATCGAATACGACTCGGCCGAGTCCTCCCTGGTGCCGACCATGACCGTCCCGGTCGACGAGGACGCGGCGCGCAAGGTCTTCAAGCTCATCGACGCCCTCGAAGACTGCGACGACGTCCAGAACATCTACGCCAACTTCGATGTCTCCGACGAGGTCATGGCCGCTATTGACGCGTGACCGACGGGCGGTGACATGCTGGACGAGGCGCTTCGGCGCCTCGTCCTTCGTTTTTCTGGGAGCATGGCGCTAGATGACTAGCGACATCTAGTCGAGTGCACAGTAGAGTAAGGGGGTGCCTGCCGTTATGGACGGTCTCTATCTGCCACCCATCGAGACGCTCGACGTCGACGATCTCAACTCCTTGCCTGAGGGGTATCGCTATGAACTGCACGGGGGAAACCTCGTCATCATGACCCCGTCCACCTTTTGGCATAAGGAGATCGCGGGTCGGCTCTACTTCATGCTGCGCGCAGCTGGCCTCCGGGCGTTCCAGGATCCTGGAGTGCTGGGAGACCTGCCTCGAGACACCCGGCTTCCCGACGTCGGAGTAGTGACTACCCTTCCGCCCGATTTGGCTGACTATTCCAACTTGCCCGGTTCGGCGTATCAGTTGGTTATCGAGGTCGTCTCGGAAAACACGCCCAACGGTGAATACACTGCGAAGTCCACGTGGTATGCGGAGCGCGGCATCCCGGAATACTGGATCGCCGACCGCACGCCCGACCGTGTGCACGACGACGCTGTCGTCCATCTCCTGACGCTCTCTGTGGATAAGCCGGTCTATGAGCGGCAGCGGACGGTGCGGCTGTCCGAGCTGGAAGCGGAGTATCGGGCGCGGTAGTGATTCCGTAATGTCCGCTGTCGATGTGCTTTTCAGGACGGCGTGGAGATCCAGGACATGATCTGGATGAAGGTGCCGAGCACGATCACGATGGCGGCCGCCGTGCGGCCGACGCGGTGCCAGTACTGCCGGCGGTAGGCCTGGACCCACGCGATCTCGGCGTCGGCCAGCGCGACCAGCCCGCCGCGGGCCGTGCCCGGCAGCACCGCCGCCTTGCGCAGCGCCAGGCTGGCGGCCGGGCCGGCCGGCGTGAAGACCGGGGCGGGCAGGACCCGCGTGTCGACCTCGTAGATCTGGTCGTCGCGCCAGTGCCGGGCGCGGGTCGTCATCCGGCGATGCAGATAGAGTTCGCGCGCGTCGCTCCGCCCCAGGCGGGCCCGCAGGCCGAGCCGCCGCCAGTGGCCGGCCAGGTCGGCGAGCACGTCCATGTAGAGGTGTGCGCCTTCGGCGTCACCGCCGACCAGACGGCTGGTCTCCCGGCGTAACTCACCCAGGTGGGTGGTCACGAAGCTGATGTACGCCGCCGGCGGTTCCTCTTCCATCGGAGCAATGAGGTACATCGCTACCCTCCCGGACCCATCGTCGAGGCGTGTCGGTGCGGGGCGCAAGGCCGGGGCGTATTAGGGTGTCGAACACACGTACGTGAAACAGGGGAGGTCCGTGGTGCGCGTGCTCGGCATCGACCCCGGGCTCACCCGGTGCGGTGTCGGGGTCGTCGAGGGTGTTCCCGGCCGTCCGTGCAAGCTCGTCGGCTACTACGTGGTCTATACCGAGCCCGACGACGACATCGCCCTGCGGCTGCTCCACCTCGACCGTTCGCTGGGTGACCTGGTCGCCGAGCACAAGCCCGAGAGCGTGGCCGTCGAGCGCGTGTTTTCCCAGCACAACGTGCGGACGGTGATGGGCACCGCGCAGGCCAGCGGCGTCGCCATCCTGGCCGGGGCGCGGGCCGGGCTGCCCGTGCAGACGTACACCCCGAGCGAGGTCAAGGCCGCCGTCACCGGCTCCGGCACGGCCGGCAAGGCCCAGGTGACCGGCATGGTGACCCGGCTGCTCCAGCTCGACGAGCCGCCCCGTCCGGCCGACGCGGCCGACGCGCTGGCGCTCGCCATCTGCCACATCTGGCGCGGCGGCACCCGCGCCCGCATCCAGGCCGCCGCCGTCGCCGCGGCGCGGAAGGCGGCCGCGGTGCGCAAGGTGCCGGCCGCCCGCAACAGCCGGGGAGGAACACCCAGATGATCGCCAGCGTGCGCGGCCTGGTCGCCGCCATCGCCCCCGACAGCGCCGTGATCGAGGTCGGCGGCGTCGGCCTGCAGGTGCAGTGCGCGCCGGCCACGCTGGCCGGGTTGCGCACCGGCGCCGAGGCCCGGCTGGCCACCAGCATGGTCGTGCGGGAAGACTCGCTGACCCTCTACGGCTTCGCCGACGACGACGAGAAGCAGCTGTTCGAGCTGCTGCAGACGGCCAGCGGGGTCGGCCCGCGGCTGGCCCAGGCGATTCTCGCGGTGCACCAGCCCGACGTGGTGCGCCGGGCGATCGCCGGCGGCGACCTGGCGACGCTGACCCGGGTGCCCGGCATCGGCAAGAAGGGCGCCGAGAAGCTGGTGATCGAGCTGCGCGACCGCATCGGTCCGCTGCCGATCGGCGACGGCGGCCCGGGCGGTGTCCTCAATGGCGCCTGGCAGGAGCAGGTGCGGCAGGGTGTGCTGGCGCTCGGCTGGACGCCCGCCCAGGCCGAGCAGGCGCTCGCCGCGGTCGCCGAGTCGGTCGACGGCGAGGTCCCGCCGGTTCCGGTGCTGCTGCGCCAGGCGATCCGGCTGCTGGGCAAGACGCGATGAGCGACCTGGTCTCGCCCGACGCCGACGACGAGGACCTCGACGCCGAGGCCAGCGTCCGGCCGCGCCGGCTCGCCGACTTCATCGCCCAGCACCGCGTGCGCGACCAGCTCGAGCTGCTGCTCAAGGGTGCGATGGGCCGCGGTGCCCCGCCCGACCACATCCTGCTCTCGGGTCCGCCCGGCCTCGGCAAGACCACCCTGGCCAACATCGTCGCGGCCGAGCTGGGCACGGCCATCCGCACCACGAGCGGCCCGGTGATCGAGCGGTCGGGTGACCTGGCGGCGATCCTGACCAGCCTCGGCCCGGGCGACGTGCTCTTCATCGACGAGATCCACCGGATCGCCAAGCCGGCCGAGGAACTGCTCTACAGCGCGATGGAAGACTTCCGGGTCGACGTGATCGTCGGCAAGGGCCCGGGCGCGACCGCGATCCCGCTCGATGTGGAGCCGTTCACGCTGGTCGGCGCCACGACGCGGGCCGGCCTGCTCTCCGGGCCGATGCGTGACCGGTTCGGCTTCGTCGCCCATCTCGACTTCTATTCGCCGGCCGACCTCGACGCGCTGCTGCACCGTTCGGCCCGGATCCTCGGGGTGCCGATCACCGACGCGGGCGCGGCGGAGATCGCCGGGCGCTCGCGGGGCACGCCCCGCATCGCCAACCGGCTGCTGCGCCGGGTGCGTGACTACGCCGAGGTGCGGGCCGACGGGGTGGTCAACGAGGAGACCGCGGGCGAGGCCCTCAAGGTGTACGACGTGGACGCTCTCGGACTCGATCGACTCGACCGGGCCGTACTGCGGGCGCTGATCGAGTCGTTCCGTGGTGGTCCGGTCGGTTTGTCCACCCTGGCGGTCGCGGTCGGTGAACAGTCCGACACCGTCGAGGAGGTCTGCGAGCCGTTCCTGGTGCGCGCCGGCCTGCTCGCCCGCACCCCGCGGGGCCGCGTCGCGACCGAGGCCGGCTGGGCGCATCTCGGCAAGACACCGCCGGCCGACGGGCGTTCCGGGGTGTTTCAGGGCGACCTGTTTGCGCGGGACGTATGAAATCCGCTCGTAATGCGAACGTGATGTGTGCCGCATTCGGACTTCCCAGGTTGACCGATTAGACTCGCCGCCGTTCCAACCGGGATGTTTATGTCGCCCCGACGCGCGCGGACCAGCCGCGCCGGCGGCCTACGGAAGGCTTTCTCGTGTTTCAGGCAGCAGCCGCATCGGGCGGAGGAAACGGCATCACCACCGTCATCTTCCTGGTCCTGATCTTCGGCGTCGTCTATTTCCTGATGATCCGCCCGCAGACCAAGCGCCGCCGCGAGGCCATGCAGATGCAGAACTCGATCGGTGTCGGCGACCGGATCGTCACGATCGGCGGCCTGCACGCGACGATCGTGGAGATCGAGGGCGACGTCGCTTCGGTCGAGATCGCCCCGGGTGTGGTGGTGCAGTTCGCTCGGGCGGCCATCGCGCGCCGGCTCCCCGAGAGTGACGCCGCCGACACCGCGGTCGCCGACGAGCCCGTCGACGAGCCCGCCGCCGACGAGCCTGTCGCCGAGACGGCCACCGAGCCCGTCGCCACCTCGGCGACGGAGCCGGTCGTGCCCGCCGACCCGACTGCTGACCCCGTCGTCAAGCCCGCGGTCGAGGAGCCGGTCGACAGCCCGGTCGCCGACGCGCGTAAAAAGGACTGACAACAGCTTTCCGGACCGGCCCGCGGCGCACTCGCCGACGGGCCGGTTCGTCCGGCCGCAGCCCGGCGACCAGACCGCGCTCCAACGCCGCCGCAGCGGCCGGACAAGTACCAAGGCCGCCCGCAGCGGCCGGACGAGTAAAAAGGCCGCCCGCGGCCGCAAGACACCAGCCGCCCGCGGCGGCCGGACAAGTACCAAGGCCGCCCGCAGCGGCCGCAAGGCAAAGGCACCAAGCCGCCCGCAGCGGCCGCAACGCACCAAATAGGCCGCCCCCAGCGGCGTAACACCCAGGCCGTCCCCATCGGCCGCAACAACAGGGAGACCGAAAGCCGTGGCACGACCACCACAGGGACAACCGCATCCCGGACGGCAACTCGGCGTGCTCGGCCTGATCTTCGTCGTCCTCTATCTGTTCGTCTTCTTCGGCAGCGGCGCGAAGGGCAGTTTCGCCGAGCGCCTGCACCCCAAGCTCGGCCTCGACCTGGTCGGCGGCACGCAGGCGACGTACGTCGCCTCGCAGGCCGGCAAGGCGCCGGCGAAGGACAGCATGGAGCAGGCCCGGAACATCATCCAGAACCGGGTCGATGCCCTCGGCGTCTCCGAGGCCTCGGTCGTCATCCAGGGTGACCGCGACATCGTGGTCTCCCTCGCCGGCCACGCCGAAGACCAGCTCAAGGACCTCGCTCAGGCCGCGCAGATGCGCTTCCGGCTGGTGATCGGCGCGACCGGCGACGTGGCTCAGCAAGCGCTGCACCCCTCGACCGCGACCCCGAGTGCCCCCGCCTCGGGTGCCGTACCGAGCACCGCTCCATCGTCCGGAGCGAGTGCGCCGGCCGGCGCGACCGCGCCGAAGGTCGGCGCTTCGGCGTCGTCCGGCGGACAGGGTGGCGGTGAGGTCGTCAAGGCGCCCGCGCCGAGCACGACCCCCTCGACCGGCTCCAGCGCCTCCGCCCCGGCCGACGCCACACCGACCCCGTCGGCCGGCGACGAGACGGCGACGAGCAACACGCCGGTGACCCGGGAGCAGGTCGAGCAGAAGGTCGGCGCCCAGGAGTGGGCGGCCGCGAGCAAGCTGACCGCACCGGTCGACCTGAGCGCCAACCCCCAGGCCGGCCTGGCGTACAAGAACTTCGCCACGCTCTCGGGTAAGGAAGTGGCCGCGCTCAGCGCGCAGATGCAGTACGCCGTGCCGACGATCGGCTGCACTCAGCTCGACAACCGGCCCAACGGCGCGATCGACGACGCCAAGACCGAGGTCGTCACCTGCTACAACGGCGGCAAGATCCTGCTCGACAAGGCGCCGGTGGTCGGTGACGACATCGACAAGGCCAGCCCGGCCTTCGACCAGCAGTCGTCCCAGTGGGTGGTCTCGCTCGACTTCAAGAGCGAAGGCTCGACCAAGTGGGCCGCGCTGACCAAGACCGCGTTCAACGCGACCAGCACCGACCCCTGCTTCACCGCGGCCACCGCGATGTACGGCCAGGTCGACCACTGCGCGGTCGCGGTGGTGCTCGACAAGACGATCGTGTCGGCCCCGCAGATCCAGGGCGTGCTGACCGGCACCTCGCAGATCACCGGCCAGTTCACCGCGACGTCGGCGAAGGACCTGGCCGACAAGCTGAAGTTCGGCGCGATCCCGGTCACCTTCGACGCCGGCCCGGCCGAGACGGTGTCCGCGACGCTCGGCATCCAGCAGTTGCAGGCCGGTCTGCTGGCGGCCGCGATCGGCATGGCGCTCGTCGCGATCTACGCGTTCTTCTACTACCGCCTGCTCGGCTCGGTGATCTTCCTGAGCCTGATCCTCTCGGGTCTGCTCACCTTCGGCGCCCTGATCGTGCTCGGCCGTTCGATCGGCTTCACGCTCAGCCTGGCCGGCATCGCCGGTTTCATCGTGTCGCTCGGTGTCGCCGCCGACTCGTTCGTCATCTATTTCGAACGTCTGAAGGACGAGATCCACGAGGGTCGCAGCCCACGCAGTGCGGTGCCACGGGCCTGGGCCCGGGCCCGGCGCACGATCATCTCGGCCAACACGATCACCATCATGGCGGCCGTGGTGCTCTACATCGTGTCGATCGGCGCCGTGCAGGGCTTCGCGTTCGCGCTGGGGCTGGCCACGATCCTCGACCTGATCGTGGTGTTCCTCTTCCGGCACCCGATCATGACCATGTTCGCGAACACCCGGGCGTTCCTCTCGCCGCGGGTCAGCGGCCTCGGCCGCGTCCTGCGCCGCGCCCAGACCGACGTCAAGGAGGCCTGACATGGCCAGCTCCGGTCTCGCCGCCCGCCTGTACGCGGGCGAGGCGAACGTCAACATCGTCGGCCGGCGGAAGACGTGGTTCATCGTCGCCGCGGCGCTCGTGGTGATCGCGGTCGGCAGCATCGCGATCCGCGGTTTCAGCCTCGGCATCGAGTTCGCCGGCGGCACCTCGTTCAGCATCCCGGCCAAGACCGCGACCCAGACGCTGAACCAGGTGGACGCGCAGAACGAGGTCACCAAGGCGATCCACTCGGTCGTCCCGGGCAACGACGTCCAGGCGGCCCAGAAGGTCGGCTCGGGCGGCAAGGAACAGTGGACGATCAACGCCGAGGCGATGACCGCGGCCGAGGCCGAGCAGGCCAAGACCAAGCTGGTGGCCGATCTCGGGGTTCCGGCGTCCCAGGTCAGTGACAACCAGGTGTCGGCGGCCTGGGGCGGCCAGGTGACCCGGCAGGCGATCATCGGCCTGGTCGTGTTCCTGGTGCTGGTGATGGCCTATCTGGTCATCCGGTTCGAGTGGCGGATGGCGGTGGCCGCGCTCTCGTCGCTGTTACTCGACCTGATTCTCACGGCCGGTGTCTATTCGCTGGTCGGTTTCGAGGTCTCACCGTCCACGGTGATCGGCTTCCTGACGATCCTCGGTTACTCGCTCTATGACGTGGTGGTGGTCTTCGACAAGGTGCAGGAGAACACCCGCGGCATCACCGCGGGCAGTGTCCGCACCTACAGCGAGGCGGCCAACCTGGCGGTCAACCAGACGCTGATGCGGTCGCTCAACACCGGCCTGGTGGCGCTCCTGCCGGTCGGCGGCCTGCTGTTCATCGGTGCCGGCCTGCTCCACGCGGGCACGCTGAAGGACCTCGGTCTGGTGCTCTTCGTCGGCATGGGCTTCGGGGTCATCTCGTCGATCATGTTCGCGGCGCCGACGCTGACCGCGCTCAAGGACAGCGACCCGAAGATCAAGGCGCACAACGCGCGGGTGCTGGCCCGGCGCGCGGCCCGTTCGAGCGACGTCGCACCGCGCGGCGAGCGCACCCGCGACGCCAACGCGACCGACTCCGACGTGCCGGCTCTGGCGTCGTCCGGAAGCGCGGCCGCCCCCACTGCCACTGGAGCCCCGCGGCCGGGTGCCCGGCCGGCGGCCAAGCGCAACACCAACCGGGGCGGCCGTCCCGGCGGCTCGACCAACCGCCCCGGGGGCGGCGGCAAGCGCCACTGATCACCCGCTGTGCCTTCGACGGCCCGCCGCCCACCCGGGGTGGCGGGCCGTCGCGTTCTCGCTAGGCTGACCGCCGTGACGGATGAGACGCGTTCGGCGACCGGTGACCCGGCGACCGGCGACGGGCCGACCAGTGACCGGCCGACCAGTGACCGGCCGACCGGCGACAGCGGGCCCGAACTGGCCGCGGTGGTCGCCGCCGGCACCATCGACGTGCCCGATTTTCCCCAGCCCGGCGTCATGTTCAAGGACCTGATGCCGCTGTTCGGCGACGGCAAGGCGTTCCGCGCGGTGGTCGACGGCATCGTCGAGCACTACGGCGCGGGCACGTTCGACGTGGTGGCCGGGGTCGAGGCCCGCGGGTTCGTGGTCGCCGCCGGGGTCGCCTACGCGACCGGCACCGGCGTGGTGCCGGTGCGCAAGGCCGGGAAGCTGCCCCGGGCGGCCTATTCGGCCTCCTACGCCTTGGAATACGGCGAGGCCACCCTCGAGGTGCACCGCGACGCGTTCGTGGCCGGACAGCGCGTCCTGGTCGTCGACGACGTGCTGGCCACCGGCGGCACCGCGAGCGCCGCCATCGACCTGGTCGAGCAGGCGGGCGGCACGCTGGCGGGGTTCACGGTGCTGATGGAGCTGGCGTTCCTCAAGGGCCGCGAGCGGCTGGCCCCGCGGGAAGTGCACGCCCTCCTGACCGTGTAGATCGTGGTCGGTGACTGCTCCTCGTGCAGGTGAGTCGCACTTTCTTCAGGTTCGGCCGGGCCATGCGGGAAGCGCGGGCGGGTACGATGGCGTTTCTAGTCAGGTGAGCAATCCTGGGAGAAGTGGACTTCTCCGGCCGTCGACGACCGGTGAGGTCTCTGGCGAAGGTGTGAGGAGGCCGGTGTCCAGCGACGTCGCCCCCTTTGCGGAGGGCACGGTCCCGGTGTCAGAGGGTCCGATCTCGGAGGGCACGGTGCATCCGACCGACAACACAGCGGCGGAAGTCTCCGCTGTGCCGGATTCTGCTGTCCAGCCGGCCGGCGCCGAGGTGACCACCGTCGGGCCGCGTCCGGCCGTGCCGCCGGCCGACCCCGAGGTGACCCAGCCGATGCCGTCGGCCGACGAGCCGAGTGGCGCCTTCGGCGGGCTGGCTGCCGCGCCGACCGGCCGCCGGGTGCGCGCCCGGCTCGCGCGGTTCAACGCGCCCTGGCAGAGCACGCAGGTCAGCGAGGTTCTCGAGCCGCTGATCGCGACCCATCGGGCCAGTCATCCCAAGGCCGACGTGCGCGCCCTGCAGAAGGCGTTCGACGTGGCCGCCCGCTGGCACTCGGGGCAATACCGCAAGTCCGGCGACCCCTACATCACCCATCCGCTGGCCGTCGCGACGATCCTGGCCAACCTCGGCATGGACACGACCACCCTGGTGGCGGCCCTGCTGCACGACACGATCGAGGACACCGACTACTCGCTCGACCAGATGAAGAACGACTTCGGTCCCGAGGTGTCGCTGCTGGTCGACGGCGTGACCAAGCTCGACCGGGTCAAGCTGGGCGACGCGGCCAAGGCCGAGACGATCCGCAAGATGGTCGTGGCGATGGCCAAGGACCCGCGCGTGCTGGTCATCAAGCTGGCCGACCGCCTGCACAACATGCGCACCCTGACCTTCCTCCCGCGGGCCAAGCAGGAGCAGAAGGCGAAGGAGACGCTGGAGATCCTGGCTCCGCTGGCCCACCGCCTCGGTATGAACACGATCAAGTGGGAGCTCGAGGACCTCGCGTTCGGCACGCTGTTCCCGAAGCGGTTCGAGGAGATCAACCGCCTGATCGGCGAGCACCAGCCGCAGCGGGAGGCGCTGCTGCGCCAGGTCACCAACCGGGTCTCGCTCGACCTGAAGTCGGCCAAGATCAAGGCGGAGACGACCGGACGCCCGAAGCACCTCTACTCGATCTACCAAAAGATGATCGTGCGGGGCCGCGACTTCAACGACATCTACGACCTGGTCGGTGTGCGCATCCTGGTCGACACGGTTCGCGACTGCTATGCCGCGCTCGGCGTCATCCACGCGAACTGGCAGCCGGTGCCCGGCCGGTTCAAGGACTACATCGCGATGCCGAAGTTCAACATGTACCAGTCGTTGCACACGACGGTCATCGGCCCGACCGGCAAGCCGGTCGAGATGCAGATCCGCACGTTCGCGATGCACCGCACGGCCGAGTTCGGCATCGCCGCCCACTGGAAATACAAGGAGCAGAAGGGCGCGACGATCGTCGGCCCGCCGGCTCACATCGACGAGATGACCTGGCTGCGGCAGCTGCTCGACTGGCAGCGCGAGGCGAGCGACCCGTCGGAGTTCCTCGACGCCCTGCGGTTCGACCTGTCGAGCCAGGAGGTCTACGTCTTCACGCCCAAGGGCGACGTGATCCCGCTGCCGACGGGCTCGACCCCGGTCGACTTCGCCTACGCGGTGCACACCGAGGTCGGGCACAAGTGCATCGGCGCCCGGGTCAACGGCAAGCTGGTGCCGCTGGAGTCGACGCTGTCCAACGGCGACGTGATCGAGATCTTCACGTCGAAGTCGCAGACGGCCGGCCCGACGCAGGACTGGCTGGGCTTCGTCAAGAGCCCGCGCGCCCGCACCAAGATCCGGCAGTACTTCAACAAGGAGCGGCGCGAGGAAGCGATCGAGATCGGCAAGGAGGCGATCGTCAAGGCGATGCGCAAGCAGGGCCTGCCCCTGCAGCGCATGCTGACCAACGAAAACCTCACGACGATCGCCCGCGACCTGCACCTGGCCGACGTGGCCTCGCTCTATGCCGCGATCGGCGAGAGCACGGTCTCGGCGCCCTCGGTCGTGCAGAAGCTCGTCGCCGGGTTCGGCGGCGAGGAGGGCGCGGTCGAGGACATCGCGGAGACCGCGGTCGCGACCCGTCCGCCGCGCAACCGCAGCACCGCGCAGGATCCGGGCGTGGTGGTCAAGGGCGTCAGCGACGTCTGGGTCAAGCTGGCCCGCTGCTGCACCCCGGTGCCGGGTGACGCGGTGTTCGGCTTCGTGACCCGCTCGGGCGGCGTCAGCGTGCACCGGGAAGACTGCGCCAACGCCGAGGACCTGCGCGATCAGACCGAGCGCATGGTCGAGGTGACCTGGAAGCCGACGTCCGCGTCGACGTTCCTGGTCGCCATCCAGGTCGAGGCGCTCGACCGGCACAAGCTGCTGGCCGATGTCACCCGGGTGCTCTCCGAGGAGCGGGTCAACATCCTCTCGGCGACGGTCACCACGACCCGCGACCGGGTGGCGGTCAGCCGCTTCACGTTCGAGATGGCCGACCCCAAGCACCTCGGTCACCTGGTCGCCGCGGTCCGCAAGGTCGACGGCGTCTTCGACGCCTACCGGGTCACGTCGGGGGCCTGAGAAGGGGCACGCCGGGTGCGCCACTCGCGCTGCTTCCGGGCGTACGCGAGGAAACCGCGACCCGGGCGCCCGGCCGTCACCCCGGAAACGGGAAAAGGGCGGGTCCTCCGTGAGGAGGCCCGCCCTTTCGCTCTGTTCTGGCAGGTCGGTTGAGGCAGGTCAGGAAGCGGCGACCGTCATCGTGGTGATGTCGAGTTCCTTCTTCGGGTGACCGCCGCCGGCCTGGGCCTTGAAGGCCTCGTCGTCGCCCGCCTTGATCACTTGCTGGGCGATGTTGAGGCCCGTGGTGATCTTGCCGAGCAGGGTGTAGCTGGCCGGCAGCTTGGTGTCGGCGGTGCAGATGAAGAACTGGCTGCCCGTGCTGTTGGGCTGGCCGGTGTTGGCCATCGCGATCGAGCCGGCCGGGTAGGGGTTGTTGGCGTCGGTCGGCAGATTTTCCTCGGCCATCGTGTAACTCGGGCCGCCGGTGCCGTCGCTCTCGCGGTAGCCCTTGCCCTTGGCGAACGGGTCACCGCACTGCAGCACCTGGAAGCCGGGCTGGTTGACCATGCGGTGGCACTTGCTGCCGTCGAGGAACTTCTTGGCCGCGAGGAAGGCGAAGCTGGCCCCGGTGCAGGGCGCCTTGGTGAGGTCGATCGTCGCCTCGATCTTGCCGAGGTTGGTGTTGAGCGTCATCACCTCGGTGCCGACGTTGGGCGCCGTGGTCGGCGGCGTGCCGACGTCCTTGACCTTGCCACCGGTGCTCGGGTCGGCCGGCGTCCACGTGCAGGAGACCGTGCCCGCCGGCGGCTTGCCGGACGCGGCGCTGGGCTTCTTCTTGTCGTCGTGCTGGAGCTTCGTCACGATCAGGCCCGCGGCGACGACCACGATCACCACCCCGATCGCCGAACCGATGATCGCGTTGCGCTGCTTGCGCTTGCGGGCGGCCGCTGAGCGCTCGGCCATCTCCTTCTCGAGACGGGCCCGCGCCGCCGCGCGCTGCCGGTCTTTGATCGACGACACGGTGTTCCTCCTGCTGCTGTTTATCCGGCGTTGACAGTCACTCGGCTATGGATGGAACTAGGAGTCGGCGCTCGCCGCCGGGGCCGCGCCGGGGTCGGCGACGGTCAGGCTGGTGATGGTGATCTTCTTCGAGGGCTTGACCTTGTCGCCGGTGGCGTTGGCCACGGTCGGGATCTTGCTCATCTTGGTGACCGTGTCGAGGCCGCTGGTCACCGTGCCGACGATCGGGTATTCCGGGGTGGCCGGACTGAAGTCCTTGAAGAAGATCAGGAACTGGCTGCCGTTGGTGCCCGGCGGGTCGCCGATCAACGCCACCGTGCCCTTCGGATAGAGCGGAGCCTGCCCGGCGGCAGCGCTCGGGGCGGGCGACGGCCCGGCCGAGGCGTCCGGCGCGGACGGCAGGTTTTCGCTGTAGATGCTGTAGGTCGGGCCGCCCTGGCCGGTGCCGGACGGGTCGCCGCAGCGGACCGCGCCCTCGGCGGTGATCTCGTGGCAGTCGGTGTTGTCGTAGAACTTCTTGCCGGCCAGGTATTTCAGGCTCTCGGAGCTGCACGGCGCATCGGTCACGTCGAGGCTGACGACGATCGGCTCACCCTGGTTGGTGCCGATCGTCATCGCCTCGGTGCCGCTGGTCGCGATGCCCTTGGTCGGAGGCGTGCCGACCTCCTTGAGGGAGGTGTTGCTCGAGGCGCTCTGCGGCGTCCACGTGCAGATGTCCTCGGCCGTGGTGTCGGTCTTCTTGCTGTCGAAGGCGCCACCGATCCACGCGCCACCGACGGCGATCACGATGACCGCGACCACCGCACCGAGTCCGGCCAGGATGCGTCGACGACGGCGCTCACTAGCAGCCCGGCGCGCCATCTGCCGATCGAGCTTCGCCCGCGCCAGCTTGCGCTGCCGGTCCTTGCTGGATGCCACCGAACGCTTTCCTTCCTCAAACTCATGTCAAGAGGTGCGGTACGCCACACGCCCGCAAGAGTGTACGGCCACTGGATGGAAAAGAGGATGGCGAGGTTGGCGTGGCGTCTCATCGCGGGACGATATCCGCCTCGTGTGAAGCCAGGATAGGAGCATGCTGGGTTTCTGCTGGGAGCCCGGAGATCGTTTGCCGTCATTATCGATGCAATCTCGTAATCTGATTGCTCGACCAATAACGGGTTGTCCGAACCCCTCAAGTAGGCTTGGCTGCGACCCGAGAACGCCCTTGGGTTCCACCCGAGAGCGCCCGCGAACAGGAGACGGCAAGTGCTCGTGACCGGCTTTCCGGCCGAGGCCTTCGACACCAACTGCTATGTGGTGGCCGCGGGTCCGGGCGAGCAGTGCCTGATCATCGATCCCGGCGTGGGCGTGCTCGACCAGCTCGACGAGGTGCTCGAGCAGCACCGGCTGTTCCCGGCCGCCGTCCTGCTGACCCACGGGCACTTCGATCACACCTTCTCGGTCGCGCCGGTCTGCGGCGCCCGCGGTGTCACGGCCTATGTGCACCCGGCCGACCGCGAGATGCTCGCCAACCCCGCTCTCGGGCTCGGCGCGAGCGTCGAGCAGCTCTTCGGCGGGCGGCTGACCTACACCGAGCCCGACGACGTCGCCGAGCTGACCGACGGGGCCACGATGACCCTGGCCGGCCTCGAGATCACCGTCGACCACGCACCGGGCCATACCGGCGGGTCGGTGCTCTTCCGGGTGCCCGGCGCGCGGTCCGAGTGGGACGCAGACCAGATCTGCCTCTCCGGTGACGTGCTCTTCGCCGGCTCCATCGGTCGCACCGACCTGCCGGGCGGCAGCACCGAGACGATGCTGACCAGCCTGCGGGACAAGATCCTGCCGCTGGCCGACGACACCGTCGTCCTGCCCGGCCACGGACCGGCCACCACCATCGGCCGTGAGCGCGCCTCGAACCCGTACCTGCGGGAACTGGTCGCCGCGCCCGGCCGTGGTCTCTGAATAATCTTTTTGCAAGGAGAAAACGCAGTGCCGATTTCCGGCTTTCCTGAGTGGCTGCCCGCGCAGCGCCAGATCGAGCAGTTCTTCCTCGACCGCATCCGCACCACCTTCGAACTGTACGGTTTCGCCTCGATCGAGACCCGGGCGGTCGAGCCGCTCGACACCCTGCTCTCCAAGGGCGAGACGTCCAAAGAGGTCTACCTTCTGCGCCGCCTGCAGGAAGACCCCGGCGCGCCGGCCTCCGACGACCAGCTCGGGCTGCACTTCGACCTGACCGTGCCGTTCGCCCGCTACGTGCTGGAAAACGCGGGCAAGCTGCAGTTCCCGTTCCGGCGCTACCAGATCCAGAAGGTGTGGCGGGGCGAACGGCCGCAGGAGGGCCGCTACCGCGAGTTCATCCAGGCCGACATCGACGTGGTCAACCGCGACAGCCTGCCGTTCCACTTCGACACCGAGATGCCGCTGATCATCGGGGACGCGCTGGGCGGCCTGCCGATCCCGCGGGTCCGCATCCAGGTCAACAACCGGAAGGTCTGCGAAGGCTTTTACCGCGGGCTCGGCCTTGCCGATACCGATCAGGTTCTCCGTACGGTCGACAAGCTCGACAAAATCGGCCCGGCCCGCGTCGCCGAGCAACTGGTCGAGACCGCCGGCGCCACCCGGGCCCAGGCCGACGCGTGCCTCGAACTGGCCGCGATCTCGTCCGAGGACGCCTCGTTCGTCGACGCCGTCCGCAAGCTCGGCGTGACCGACCCCCTGCTCGACGAGGGCCTCGACGAGCTGGTGCAGGTCGTCGAGGCGGCCCGCGAGCACGCCCCCGGCCTGGTCACCGCCGAGCTGAAGATCGCCCGCGGGCTCGACTACTACACCGGCACCGTCTACGAGACCCAGCTCGAGGGCTACGAGCGGTTCGGCTCGATCACCTCGGGCGGCCGCTACGAAAACCTGGCGTCCGCCGGCAACCAGCGGTTCCCCGGCGTCGGCATCTCGATCGGCGTCTCCCGGCTGCTCGGCCTGCTCTTCGGGCAGAACGCGCTGACCGCCTCCCGCCCGGTGCCGACCTGTGTCGTGGTGGCGCTGCCGGCCGACGAGCGGCGGGCCGAGTGCGACCGGATCGCCGGGCAGTTGCGCAAGCGCGGCATCCCGACCGAGGTCGCGCCGACCGCGGCCAAGTTCGGCAAGCAGATCAAGTTCGCCGACCAGCGCGGGATCCCGTACGTCTGGTTCCCGGGCGCCGACGGCGAACCCGACTCGGTCAAGGACATCCGCTCGGGTGACCAGGCCGACGCCGACGCGGCGACCTGGTCGCCGCCGGACGCCGACCGGCACCCGGTGATCAGCGCCGCTTAGGCCTTTTTGGCCTCTTGCCTCAGCCGGCGGGCCTCGCGGCGCTCCTCGAAACGGGCGGCCTGGGATTCCAGTTCGTCCATGTGCGCCGCGAGCTGCTCGCGGGCCTTCTCGCCCTCGCCGGTCAGGTCGGTGCGGCCGAACACGTTCCACTGGCGGAGCACCGGCTGGAGCACCTCGTCGCGGTGCTGGCGCAGGTCGTAGATGCCGGCCAGCGCGATCGACAGCGCCTTGCGGCCGAAGCCCTCGATGTTGGCGCCCGGCATCTCGAAGCCGCCCACCACGTCGGTGACGGCCTGCATCGCGCCGTCCGGGTCGAGGTCGAAGGCCGCCGCGAGCAGGTTCCGATAGAACACCATGTGCAGGTTTTCGTCGGCCGCGACCCGGGCCAGCAACTGCTCGGCGATCGGATCGCCGGTGGCCCGGCCGGTGTTGCGGTGCGAGATGCGGGTCGCGAGCTCCTGGAAAGCGACGTACGCGATCGAGTGCATCGCCTCGTCGGGGTGGCCGTTGGTGAAGCCGGCCGACATGTGCTCCATCCGGGCGCGCTCGAGCTCGATCGGGTCGACCGCGCGGGTGACGGTCAGGTAGTCGCGGATCGCGATGCCGTGCCGGCCCTCCTCGGCCGTCCACCGGTGCACCCAGTTGCCCCACGCCCCGTCGCGGCCGAACAGGGTCGCGATCTCGTGATGGTAGGAGGGCAGGTTGTCCTCGGTGAGCAGGTTGACGATCAGCGCGGTGCGCGCGACGTCGGGCAGCTTCGCGTCGCTCTCCTGCCAGGCCTCGCCACCGAGCACGCCGTCATAGGTGCGGCCCTCACTCCACGGAACGTATTCGTGGGGGAACCACTCCTTGGCCAGCGACAGGTGGCGGTCGAGGTTGGTGGCCACCACGGGCTCGAGCTCGATGAGCAGCGCGGTCGGGTCCAGGGGCACGGCGATCAACTCCCTACGGTTGCGTAACCTACGTTACCGTAGCTTCCCGGCCGGCCGCACTTCGCTAGGGTGTCCCGATGCTCGCCGGAATTCTGGTGCCGGGTGGCATGTACACCGTCCAGGGACCGCTGCTCGACCTGGCCGACCACGCGCTGCGCGACCGCCGGGCGCCGGTGGAGGCGGTCAGCTGGAGTGTGCCCTACGGCCTGGTCCGCAGCGGGCAGGCCGAGCCGTTCGTCCGGGCACATGTGATTTCGGCGATGGAACGCTCGCCGAGCGACCGGCCGGTGCTCATCGGAAAGTCGCTGGGCTCGTTCGCGGCGGTGCTCGCCGCCGAGCGTCAGCTGCCGGCGATCTGGCTGACGCCGCTGCTCACCGAGGCGACGATCGCCGAGGCGATCACGGCGGCCACCGCGCCGACCCTGCTGATCGGCGGGACGGCCGACAAGTTCTGGGTGCCCGAGGTGGCGGCGGCGACCGGCAAGACAGTGATCGTGATCCCCGACGGCGACCACAATCTGCGGGTGCCGGGCCGGCTGAGCAACTACACCGACGTGCTGGGCCTGATCGGCACGGCGATCGAGGAGTTCCTCGACGCCTTCTGACGGAGCGGTGGACAACGGCTCGAAATTGTCAGACCCGGTGGCCATAATCGACCCCACCCAGAACGGGTGGGGTTTGGTTTGGCTTGGTTTGGTTTGGTGAGTTGCGAGGCGGGGCTTTTCTGGCGTTTGTGCTTTTTGGGCGTCGGGCGACGCGGATGAGGGGGCGTTGTATTTCTTGCCCGGGCCCTTTTGCGGTCGTAGCAGGCGCGGCTGAGTGGGCGGGCCAGGGCCGCGAACGCGCGTTGGGACTGTTTGGGCGGATGCCCGCCGCGGATGCTGGCGCCCGATCGGCGGGGGACTGGCGAGGCGGCGCATGACCGGACCGGGCAGGTAGGTCACCTGCTGGCCGCTCGCCCGCCCGGGCAATAGCGACCGGAAGCGCGCCGACCGAGGCCGCCCGATCGACCACCATCAGGACCCGGCCCGGCCGCGCCAGCCTCTCGAACAAGTTTCCGCGGGCCGGCCTCGGTGCTCGGCAGCGTGTCGCCGTGCCGCTGTGCCGCCGTCCGGGGCTGGTGCGACCGCGTGATGGCCTTCCTTACCGATGTCCAGAGCGATGAAGACGTCGTTCCTCGTGCATGCCTTGCCAGCCTGGCTCACCTACCGCTACGGCTCGGTCGCCGGTCACAGCGTCGGACTGCCGGCATCCCCGCTACGAACAGACCTGGCCCGCGCACAGGGCGGCCGGGTCCCTATCGGCGGTCCGCTGGCACCGCCGGGTCCGCTGGCGCCGCCCCAGATCATTCCGACGACAAGGGTGATCAGTGCACCGAGCCTGGCGATCGAGTAGTCCCCGGGCCGGGGACAACCAACAGCGAGCGGGCTTTGGGCGTGGCTCAGGACGGGTGGACGGCGGGTTGGGCGCGGTAGCTGGAAGGCGGGCCGCCGGGCCGGCGGCCGGGGGCGGCCGTGAGGGGGCCGCCCGGGTTGGCCGCAAAGCACGGGACCGGTGGGGAATCCGTACGGTTAAAGGGTTTTGGGGATTTCGAAGATCATGCAGGTGCTTGTCGCGTGGGCGGCCAGGCGGCCCTGGGCGTCGGTCAGGCGGGCCTCGGCGAGGGCGGTGCGGCGGCCGCGCTGGAGGACGGAGCCGGTGCAGGTCAGGCGGCCGGAGGCGAGGGTGACCGGGCGCAGGAATTTTACGGTGAGGTCGAGGCTGGTGTAGCCGACGCCGGCCGGCAGCAGGGTGTGGACGGAGCAGCCGCAGGCGGTGTCGAGCAGGGTGGAGATGATGCCGCCGTGCATTGAGCCGAGGGGGTTGTAGTGGAACTCCTGCGGGTCCAGGCGGACCGTGACGCTGCCCTCTTCGGCGATGAACTCGGCCATGTCGATCAGTTTCATGATCGGGGGCGGGGGGATCTCGCCCGCGGCCAGGGCCTGCAGCATCTCGAGGCCGGGGCGGACGCCGACCAGGCCGGCGTGGGTCGCGGGGTCGGTCCAGGTGAAGGTGCGGGTGCGCACGTCTTCCTGAGTCTGCGTCATGGACGCAGGCTGTCACCGCTTGCTGAGTCTGTCAATGAGACTTAGCCTCACTGTCATGCATGCCACTGCGGACCTCGAAGCCCTGGACTGGTCGGTCGAGCACTGCACGCTCGGCCGGGCGATGGAGATTCTGGGCGAGAAGTGGACCATGGTCGTGCTGCGGGAGGTGTTCAACGGCATCCGGCGGTTCGACGATATGCGGGTGCGCACCCAGATCCCCCGGCAGGTGCTGGCGAATCGCCTGAATACCCTGGTCGAGCACGGCGTGCTGCGGCGCGAGCCCTATCAGTCGCCGGGGGCCCGCGTGCGCCACGAATACCGGCTGACGAAGATGGGACTCGACCTCTATCCCGTGCTGATCGCGGTCACCGAGTGGGGCAACCGCCATCTGGCCGACCCCGGCGGTCCGCCGCTCCAGTTCGTGCACCGGGTCGACGAAGAGCCGGTGCACTTGGAGGTGCGATGCGAGGACGGGCAAGCGGTGACCGACTATCGGGAGCTGGCGCCCCGCCCGGGTCCGGGAGCACGCCGCCGCGTCAACTGAGTCCGTGGGCGCCGCTGCGGGCGCCGGTCTTCCGGATGCTCTGGATCGCCGTGCTCGCCAGCAACGTCGGCACCTGGATGCAGACCGTGGGCGCGCAGTGGCTGGTCGTCCACGAGAACGACGCCGCCCGCTGGGTGAGCCTGGTGCAGACCGCGACCACGCTGCCGGTGCTGCTGCTCGCGCTGCCGTCGGGCACGCTGGCCGACACCTTCGACCGGCGGCGGCTGCTGCTGACGGTGCAGGTCATGCTGCTCGGGGCGGGCACCGCGCTGACCGTGCTGACCGCGCTCGACCGGATGCCGCCGGGGCTGCTGCTGATCTTCACGTTCCTCCTCGGCGTCGGTCAGGCGCTGACCCTGCCGACCTGGCAGGCGGTGATTCCCGAGATCGTGCCGCGGGACGAGCTGCCGTCGGCGTCGGCGCTCGGCGCGGTCAACACCAACCTGGCCCGTTCGGCCGGCCCGGCGGTGGCCGGCCTGCTGGTCGCGCACATCGGGTCGGCCGCGGTGTTCGGGCTCAACGCGGTCTCCTTCGCGGTCTTCGCCGCGGCTCTGCTTCTCTGGCGGCGGCCGCCGCGGACCGGGGCCACTCACGCCGAGCGGTTCGGGCCCGCTTTGCGGGCCGGGGAGCGGTACGCGCGTTACTCGCCGGTCGTCCGCGGCCTGCTCCTGCGGGTCGCGCTGTTCGTGCTCCCGGGCAGCGTGATCTGGGGTCTGCTGCCCCTGGTCGCCCACCAGGAGCTGGGGATGGGAGCGAGCGGCTACGGCATCCTGCTGGCCGCGCTGGGTGTCGGCGCGATCGCGGGCGCTCTGCTGATGCCGCGGGTGCGGGAACTGCTCACCGCGAATCAGCTCGTCGTGGCGGCCGGCCTGATCTACGGCGGCGCGCTGATCGTGGTCGCTCTCGTGCCCGACCGCTATGTGGTGACTCCGGCGCTGGTCGCGGCCGGGCTGGCCTGGATGACGCAGGTGTCCCGGATGAACGCGTCGCTCCAGCTGTTCCTGCCCAACTGGGTGCGGGCCCGCGGGTTCGGGCTCTATCAGGTGGTGTTCGCGGGTAGCCAGGCGGTGGGGGCCTTCCTCTGGGGGCAGGTGACCGAGTGGACCGGCCTGCGCACGACGTACCTGATCGCGGCGGCGGCGATGCTCGCCGGCACGGTCACCGTGATCTGGCTGCCGGTGCACGACGGGGACGGCGCCGACCGGAGCCCGGCGGTCTACTGGGCCGAGCCGCATCTGATGCTCCAGCCGCACCTCGACGAGGGCCCGGTGCTGGTCACCGCGGTCTATCAGGTGGCGGAGGAGAACCACGAGGCGTTCACCGAGGCGATGAAGGCGGTGCGGGGTTCGCGGCTGCGCACCGGGGCGACCCGCTGGGGTCTGTTCCGCGACGGGGCGGAGCCGGGGAAGTTCGTCGAGGTCTATCAGGTGCCGACCTGGGAGGAGCACCTGCGGCAGCACGAGGGGCGGCTGACCGGCAGCGACGAGCAGGCCGAGGAGAAGGCGGAGAAGCTGGCCCGCGGCCCGGCCGAAGTGTCCCATCTGCTGCCGGCCGACTATGCGGATTAGGCAGATGTTTCGTATTTGTTCCGATTAACCTCAGGATATCTGGGGAGGTGCGGTGTCGAGCCGGTTATTGATCATCGGAGGTGCGGCCGGGCCGGGCCTCCTGGGTCGATTCGTCGAGCTGGCCGGGGGAGCCGCTGCGCGGATCGTGGTGATCGCGACCGCCAGCACGGCCCCCGACGCCGTCGAGGCCGAGCATTCCGACGCGTTCGCCGCGCTCGGTGCCGGCCGGGTGCGGGCCCTGCGCATCGCCGCCCGGGCCGACGCCAACGCCCCGGGCGTCGAACCGGTGCTGCGCGAGGCCACCGGCGTCTTCTTCACCGGGGGCGACCAGGAGCGGATCACCACCGTGATCGGCGGGACGGCCACCGACTCGATCCTCCAGTCCCTGGTCGCGGCCGGAACCGTGGTGCTCGCCGGCACCAGCGCGGGCGCGGCCATGATGAGCGGCACGATGATCGTCG
The DNA here is from genome assembly GCF_040682075.1 of Actinoplanes sp. NPDC051411. Classification (NCBI taxonomy): domain Bacteria; kingdom Bacillati; phylum Actinomycetota; class Actinomycetes; order Micromonosporales; family Micromonosporaceae; genus Actinoplanes; species Actinoplanes sp. NPDC051411. Next base: position 39,328 of record NZ_JBFBAD010000050.1, read on the forward strand.
AGGGCGACGGGCGCGGGGTGAGCCGGGCGAGCGTACGCACCGGGCCCGGGCTCGAGTTCCTCCCCGGCGTGCTGATCGACCAGCACTTCGCCGAGCGCGGCCGGGTGAACCGCCTGCTCAGCGCGGTCGCCCTCTATCCGCACGAGCTCGGCCTCGGCATCGACGAGGACACCGCGATCCTCACCGACGGAGACCGCTTCGAGGTGCTGGGCAGCGGCGCGGTCACGGTGGTCGACGCCGGCGCCGCGCAGGACATCCGGGTGCCCGAACAGGGGCCGATCGCCCTGGTCGGCGCCCGGATCCACGTGCTGCCCGCCGGGCACACCTTTCATCTCACGGGTCGCCGGCCGGTCGTCGACGCGCCCGTCGCAGAACGGGGACCAGCCGCATGAGGATCGAAACCCTGCGCCGCCTGCGCGGCCCGAACGTCTATCTCTCCCGGCCCGCGGTCGTCGGCCGGCTCTGGCTCGACGAGCTGACCGGCCGCGAGACCTCCGACCTGCCCGGCTTCACCGAGCGGTTGCTGCGGACCCTGCCCGGGCTGGCCGAGCACCACTGTGCGGCCGGGGCGCCGGGCGGCTTCGTCAGCCGGCTGCGCAACGGCACCTACTTCGGGCACGTCACCGAGCACGTCAGCATCGAGCTCTCCCAGTTGATCGGCCGGGACGTCAGCTTCGGGCGCACCGTTTCGGCCGGTGAGCCCGGCTACTACGACGTGATCCTCGAATGCCCGCTCGACGAGGCGCCCGACTCCCTCGTTCCCCGCCGGCTGCTGCAGATGGCGGTCGACCTGGTCACCGGCACCGTTTGCGGATCCTTTGAATTGACCGGTCTCGAATCTCTGGCCGCCCGCGCGGAACGCGAGGCGGCCGGCCCCAGCACGCGGGCGATCATCTCGGCGGCCCGCCGCCGGGGCATCCCGGTCGAGCGCAGCGGCGACCTCAGCCTGGTCCGCCTGGGCTGGGGCAACCGGCGGCGGCTGGCCTGGGCCGCGATGACCGACCGGACCAGCGGCGTGGCGGTCGACATCGCGGGCGACAAGCAGGTGACCCGGCGGCTGCTGGCCGAGGCCGGGGTGCCGATCCCGGACGGCGGCGCGGCGGTCACCACCGACGAGGCGGTGCGGCTGTTCGAGGAGATCGGCGGCCCGGTGGTGGTCAAACCCCGGTCGGGCCGGCAGGGCCGGCATGTCACCCTCGATGTGCGTACGCCGTCCGACGTCGAAAGAGCGTTCCGGGAAGCGGGCGGCGACGTGATCGTCGAACGTCAGCTGCCCGGCCGCGACTACCGGGTGCTCGTGGTGGCGGGCGAGGTGGTCGCGGCCGCCGAACGGATCGCCGCCCACGTCACCGGCGACGGCCGGGCCACCGTTGCCGACCTCATCGAGCGGGTGAACGCCGATCCGCGCCGAGGCCCCGGCCACTCGCGGGTGCTGACCCGGATCTCCGTCGACGAGGCGATCCACCGGGCGCTGGATGTCGCCGGCCTCGGCCTGACGTCGGTGCCGGCCTCCGGGGAGGTCGTCTGGCTGCGCCGCAACGCCAACCTCTCGACCGGCGGGACCAGCCGCGACGTCACCGACCGGGTGCACGCCGACATCGCCGACCTCTGCCTGCGGGTGACCGCGCTGGTCGGGCTCGACATCGCGGGCATCGACCTGCGGCTGCCCGACATCGGCGAACCGCTGCCGCCGGTCGCCGACGACGTCGACACCTCGGCCGGGGTGATCGAGGTGAACGCGGTGCCCGGCCTGCGCATGCACCTCGCCCCGGTGCGGGGCCGGTCGCACGACGTGGGCGACGCGATCGTGCGGGCGATGTTCCCCTCCGGCTCCGACGGGCGCATCCCGACCGTCGCGGTGACCGGCACCAACGGCAAGACCACGGTCGCCCGGCTGACCGCGCACCTGCTCGGCGAGACCGGCATGCGGGTCGGGCTGACCACCACCGACGGGGTCAGCATCGACGGGCGCACGATCTTCCGGGCCGACGCGACCGGGCCGATCTCCGCCCAGATGGTGCTCGGCGACCCGGCGGTGCAGGTGGCGGTGCTGGAGACGGCCCGGGGTGGCCTGCTGCGGCGCGGGCTCGGCTACGACTGGTCGGACGTCGGTGTGATCACCAACATCACGGCCGACCACCTGGGCCAGGACGGGCTCGACACGATCGACGACATCGCGCACGTCAAGGCACTGGTCGCCGAGCGGGTGCGGGACGGCGGGACGCTGGTGCTCAACGTCGACGACCCGTGGGTGCGCAACCTGATCGAGCGGCCCCGGGTGCGGGCCGACCGCAAGCGGATCGTCTGGTTCGGCCTCGAGGCGCGGCATCCGGTGATCACCGAGCATCTCGCCCAGGGGCGTACGGCGTACCTGCTGCACGACGGGTGGCTGGTGCAGGCGACCGGGGCGCGGCGGACCCCGCTGTTGCGGGTGGCCGAGCTGCCGGGGGCGTACGCGGGTGCGGCGCCGCACGCGGCCGCCAACGCGCTCGCCGCGATGGCCGCCGCCCGGGCGCTCGGGGCCGGCCAGGAGGAGGTGGTGCGGCGGCTGGCCGAGTTCGACCCGCCGGCCGGCAACCCGGGCCGGGCCACGCTGCTGCGGCTGGGCGACGTGTCGCTGTTCGTCGACTACGCGCACAACCCGGCCGCGCTCGCGGCCACCCTGCGCACCCTGCACCGGCTGTGGGGCCCGGACCGCTGCGTCGCCGCGGTGACCCTGCCCGGCGACCGGCGCGACGATCTGCTGGCGGCGTGCGCCCAGGTGATCGCCGACGGGGTGTCTCGGGCCGTGCTCTACGACGACGAGGACCCGCGCGGGCGCGCCCCGGGCGAGGTGTCGGCGCTGGTCGAGAGGGAGATGCGGGCTCGCCGGCCGAAGCTGCGCGCGGTGCGGACCGAGGGCGGCCGGAATGCGGTCTGCGAGGCGTTGCGGCTGGCCGAGCCGGGCGACGTGGTGCTCATTCTTTATGAAAAGATCTCGCCTTTAATGGAATTGCTGGCCGAGCTCGGCGCGGTTCCGGCCGGTGCGATGCCGGTGCATTCCCTGCCGACGATGCCGGCGCCCGGTGCGATGGCGTCGCCCGGCCGCGATTTGCTGGGGAGCGCACCGTCCGCCCTGCTTCGCCGCTGATCCGCGGGCCATTACCGATATGCCGGTGATGGGGGCCGGATTGGTCCGGATTCTCCGCGTCGGAACGGTGGTGACTCGCCGTACTCGAAATTTGGCACATCGAATCGGCTGTTCAGGTGACCGGACCCGCCGTTCAGAGGGGGTTGCACTGGTCCAGGCTTCAACATTTGCCGTATGTGGACAGTTGACGCGATCAACGACCCTGGCCAGGGATTACCGCCGATCGGTGACGGATTGGCGACTGCGCGTACGAAGATCGTGTGCTGTCCCCGGAAAAGCAGCGCGGGCGAAAGTTCCGACGTTCCGGGCATGTCCGACGTAGACGGGCAAATACTGGGGTCAATGGACCACGGATCCGACTTTCGGGGGCTTGTGCGACTCGCGCACACGTGGCTGCGTCACTCGAACGGTGTGTAACGAGCCGCTGGTAGATCCCGCATTCGCGCCTCGTGATAGTGCCCGATCGTCCGCTAACATCCACGCCGTCGATGGGGAATGCTTCGGTCCGATGGCGGGCCGGAACCGCCCCGACGTCGAGTGGCATGGCGGTGCGGCTCGGCGTTTCTTCGAAAGCGCCATGTGGGGGCACATGAGCACGACGGACCTGCCCGGTTCGAGCCTGCTGGCCAGTCGATACCGACTGGTCGAGCGGCTCGGCGCCGGCGGGATGTCAGTGGTATGGCGGGGTTTCGACGAAGTGTTGGGTCGTCAGGTCGCGGTGAAGGTTCTCCCTCCCTCGACCAGCACCGATCCCTCGTTCCGTCGCCGCCTGCGTGCCGAGGCACAGGCGGCCGCCCGGCTGAGCCATCCGCACATCACGAATGTCTACGACTACGGCGAGGCGACCACCGTCGACGGTGAGCCCGTGCCGTACGTGGTTATGGAACTGATCGACGGCGAGTCGCTGGCCGCCGTCCTGGCCCGGGTCCGGCGCCTGCCCTGGCAGGCCGTCGTCCGGATAACTTCCGAGGTGGCCGCGGCGCTCGCCGCCGCGCACGCGCGCGGCATCGTGCACCGTGACGTCACCCCGGCCAACGTCATGCTCACCCCGAGCGGGGCCAAGGTCGTCGACTTCGGCATCTCGGCCCTGATCGGTGAGAACGACATAGACCCCGACGGCAGCCTGCTCGGCACCCCGGCCTACCTCGCGCCCGAGCGGCTCGAGGGTGGCCAGGTCAGCCCGGCCACCGACGTCTACGCGGTCGGCCTGCTGATCTACCGCACGCTGATCGGTCAGCTGCCATGGGACGTCGGCACCACCACCGCGCTGCTGCGGGCCCACCAATACGTGGAGCCCGACCCGCTGCCGGCGGTCGAAGGCCTGCCCGACTCGGTCTCGGCGCTGGTCGGCCGGTGCCTGGAAAAACGGCCGTCCGACCGCCCGTCGAGTGCCGAGCTGGCCCACGTGCTGGCCGGCATCGCGGCGGGCGCCCCGGCGCCGGCCCGTGGCTATGCCGCGGACTGGTCGTCGGAGTCGGCGGAGGACACCACGATCCTCCCGTCGGCGCGCTCGTGGACCGACCGGTTCGGGCGTCCGGACGCTCCGGCCGCCCCGATCTCGCCGGCTCCCGCGCCGGCGGCCGAGGACCAGTCCGGTCCGCTGGCCGGTGCGGCGGCGCGCAACAGCCGGTTCGCCGCGCTGCGGAGTGGGCCCGAGATCAACACGCCGTCGGCCGAGGGCAACCCCGGGCTGCGGCCGGCCTATGACAACCAGCCTCCGGCGGGGGCGGGGCCGGGCGGGCCGCCGCGCTCCGGAGGCGGCGACTCGGGCGACACCGGCAACTCCCGCAACGGGCGTTACCGCAACCAGCACACCCGGCGGGTGCTCTTCGTCGCCGCGGCGGTCGCGGCACTGACCGTCGGGACCTACGCGTGGAGCCTGGCCGCCGACAAGAACCCGAACACGTCGTCGCCGAACGCGCAGCCATCGGTGGTGCCGGTGAGCGGCAAGTGCGTGGTCAGCTACGCGGTCTACACCGATACCCAGGGCCGATTCAGCGCCCAGGTGACGGTGGCCAACCGGGCCGATTCGGCGGTGAAGGACTGGAGCCTCTGGTTCCTGATGCCGGGTGACCAGACGGTCTCCGGCCGGGTGCTCAACGACGTGCACCTGACTCAGGACGCGCACCAGGTCACGGTCACGTCGGCGACGACGCTCGACCCGCAGAAGACGCTGACGATGCCGATCACCGGCAACTACGTGCTCAACAACGCGGCTCCGATGGCGTTCAAGCTCAACGGTGACACGTGCGAGACGTTCGTGTCGCCGAAGCCGGGAGCGCCGTCCCAGCAGGTCGAGCACCTATCCAACGGGACGGTGCGGCTGGCGCCGACGCCGGTGTCGAGTTCGAGCACTCCGGTGCCGGGCATCTCGGTCGACCCCAAGGGCATCGTGCACATCAAGCCGACGACGGCTCCGCCAAACGACGGGCCGCACACCCAGCCCAACGGCGGCAGTACGTCGACCAGCGCCAGTGCGTCACCAAGCGACCCCGCCGACGGCAATGGTGGCGACGGTGGCGAGGGCGATCCCGTTGTACCGGACCCGGCGGACCCGACCACGGCTCCGACCACCGATCCGACCACGGCTCCGACCACCGATCCGACCAGTGGTCCGCCCTCGCACGATGTCAATTGCGACCCGGCTTTCGAGGATTGCCCCACTCCCTGACGGGGGCGAGGTCACGTAACGATCACGGCATCGGCCGTCCGGCGAAAAAGCACGCGCCGGGCGGCCGATGCCCGCGTTAGGGTGAAACCGAATGCAGGAGGCACTTTCCGGGAGGCATCCCCTGACCTTCGATCCTTCGCCCCCAAAACCGTACGGCGTGGCTGCCGAGGGGATCCGGGTGCGCGGGGAAGATGAGGTTGGCCTGAAACGGGCTCCGACCGGGCAAAGATCTCCGGCGTAGATGCAGAAGTCGCTCAACGGGGAGTTCGACATGATCACCATCGTCAGGGACCTGGCTGCGGAGGCCCTGTTCGTCTCCAACCTGCAGCCGTCCGAGCGTCCGAACCGGGAAACGGTCGAGCAGGCCGTCACGGCGATGATCCTGATGCACGGCAGCGATGGTTGCGCGGCCGACGTGGCCGCCGAGTTCGGCGACCACCCCGACAACGCCGTGCGCCGCATGAACTGGGTGCACTCCGAGCTCACCGGGGTCCTCGCGCCCCGACGTGCCGCCGCCCTCCGCTAGCGCCCGCCCCGCACCTGAGCTTTTCTCGCAAAAAACACCACAAAAGCAACCGAGTTCGGCCAACGCTGCACCCGACGGCCGCAAAAGTTCTCCTCGTCAGCCGGTTTTCACCAACCGGTCGTATGAGCGAGGAGGACCACGTGACTGCCACGACCGAACTCCCCGCCACCATCGGCGTGACCCACGACGCGCCCAGCGCGCGCGACATCGAGGACCTGATCCGCGAGAACATGCCGATGGTTGGCCATCTGGTCCGGGAGTTGCTCAACCGGGTACCAGGCCATGTGCATTCCGATGACCTGTCCTCGGCCGGATTCGCCGCGCTGCTGTCCGCCGCCCGGTCGTTCGACGTGACGAGGGGCATCCCGTTCCACCGGTTCGCCGCGGTACGCATCCGCGGCGCCCTGCTGGACGAACTGCGCGGCCAGGACTGGGCCAGCCGTTCCGTACGCGCCCGGGCCCGGCGGACCGCCGCCGCCCGGCAGGAACTGACCGCGGCGCTCGGCCGTACGCCGACCGACGCCGAGGTCGCCGAGATGCTGGGGATCGGCGTGGCCGAACTGGCCACGGTCGAGGACGACGTGCAGAAGGCCGCCCTGCTCAGCCTGCAGGGATTCCCGACCGGCGCGGCCGAGGAGATGGTGCCGGAGACGTCCGAGGGCCCGGAGGACCTGCTGCTCAAGCGGGAACGCCTGGGCTATCTGCACCAGGCGATCCAGGCGCTGCCGGAGCGGTTGCGTACCGTCGTCACCGAGTCGTTCCTGCAGGAGCAGCCGCTCAGCGACGTCGCCGCCCGCCTTGGGGTGACCGAGTCGCGGATCTCCCAGCTGCGCACCGAGGCGCTCCAGCTGCTGCGCGAGGGCCTGAACAGCTCGCTCGCACCGGAGCTGCTGACCGTGGCGGCCGGTGGCCCGCGCACCCGCAAGGGCTGCCTGCAGCGGCGCCGCTCGGAGTATTTCGCCCGGGTCGCCCAGCAGGGCAACCTGCACACGCGTCTGGCGCTGACCGACGCCCACGGTGTGCCGATCGCGGTCGCGGCCTGATCAGCCCTTCTCCAGGCCGATCGGGTCGAGCGCGGCTCGGACGCCGCGGATGTCGGCCCCGAGGGCGGTGATGACCACCCCGGGGCCGGCCAGCGGCATCGACGCCACGCCGGCGCCGTGCGGCGGCCACGTCGCCACCCCGGGAAGGGCCAGCAGGGTGCCCAGGGCTTGCGCTTTCCCGAGTACGGCCGGGCCCGCCGACCCGGTCGCGTCCGGGCCGGCGGCCAGGTCCTGGCGGTAGACGGTGCTCCCGGCGTACCGGAAGAGAGCGCGACTCCGCAGCGAGCCGGACGGCTCGCCTTGCCGGCCGAAGACCAGGTCATCGCGCCAGAGCAACCGGCCGCCCTCGGCCACCTCGGCGTGAGTGACCGTGCGGTGGTCGCAGCCGGCCGCCGCGATCAGGGGCTCCGGCAGCCAGCGCAGCGTGGCGTCCGGCCCGACCGTCGCCCGGATCTCCAGGCGGGAGGGCGTTTCGCCGGGGCCGGGCAGCGCGATCTGGGCGGCCACGCCGCGGACGGTCAGCTCGGCGCCCGCCTCGACCTCGATCTCCAGCCGCAGGTCGTCGCCGCGCAGCGGACCGGCCGCGCCGCCGACCAGGTGCACGGTCGCCGGACCGGTGCGCCGGAGCAGGAGCGGTGGCTCCCCGCGCAGGACGGTGAGCCGGTCGCCCGGTGCCGCGACCAGGCGGGCGCGGGCTTTCACGCGTTCACGTGGTTGACGACCAGGCCGCGGATCCAGTCGGCCACCGAGGTCGCCCCACGGTCCTCGACCAGCGACAGGAACATCGTCGGCCGGTCGCCCCGGCGTGCCTTGGCGTCGGCGTCCATGACCGCGAGATCGGCCCCGACCAGCGGGGCCAGGTCGGTCTTGTTGATGACGAGCAGGTCGGCCTTCGTGACCCCGGGGCCGCCCTTGCGCGGCACCTTGTCGCCGCCGGCCACGTCGATCACGAAGATCTGCCGGTCGATCAGTCCACGGCTGAAGGTGGCGGTCAGGTTGTCGCCGCCGCTCTCGACCAGCACCAGATCGAGCGGCCCCTCGCCCGCTTCCAGGTCCTCGATTGCGTCCAGGTTGGCCGAGATGTCGTCCCGGATCGCGGTGTGCGGGCAGCAGCCGGTCTCGACGGCGCGGATCCGCTCGACCGGGAGGACGCCGTTGCGCAGCAGGAAGTCGGCGTCCTCGGTGGTGTAGATGTCGTTGGTGACCACGGCGAGCCGCAGTTCCTCGCCGAGAGCGCGGCAGAGGGCGGCGACCAGGGCGGTCTTGCCGGATCCGACCGGGCCGCCGATGCCGATCCGCAGGGCGCGGCCGGTTTGCCGCAGCGGTTGATGGGGATCGACCGCCGGGTCCGGATGCGTGTGCGGGACGTCGTCCGGGTCATGGATGTGCGGTTCATAGCCGGCCGACGGGCGTGGCCAGGCGCCGCCGGTGGGCTCGGTCTCAGGACGCTCGTCAGGATGCAAAGAGACGCACCTCCCAGGTGGCGTGGTGTTCGGCACCGATGTCGAGCCAGGGAGCACTGTCCGCCGGCAGTTCGTCGACCGGGTCGTGGGCGTGATCGGCGGCTTCCCCGGCGATGCGGTCGCAGTCGGCCGCCAAGGTGGCCAGCAGCGCATGAGTGCCGTACGGGTCGAGGCCGAGCAGCCGGACCGCGGCCGTTGCCGGGCCGGTGAGCGATCCGTAGGCGGCGGCGGTCGCGGCGTCGCGTGGAGTGAGGCCGGCGGCCGCCGCGGCCGCTCCGAGGGCGATCGGGTGGTGCGGTTCCCGGCCGATGTCGCCGACGGGCCACATCGCTCGGGCGGCCCGCATCAGCGCTCGGCCCTGCGCGCGTGAGGCCTTCCGCAGCGCCGGCGACGGAGTGCGCGCGTCGAGTCCCTCGTCGAGCGAATCCAGGCGCTCGTCCGCAACGCGGGCGCAAGCGGCCGCCGTGAAAGCCGCCGCCACGACTCCGGAGGTCGCCAGGCGCCCGCGGAGGAAGCCGTCGAGGGAGGCCAGATCGACAACCCGGCCGGCCGCCGCGGCCGCCTCCAAGCCGCCCGAATGGGCGTGCCCGCCCGCCGGCAGCCGGCCGTCGGCCAGGACCAGGAGCATCGCGAGGCTCATCAGAACAGGAAGTAGCGCTGGGCCATCGGCAGCTCGGTGACCGGCTCCGGCTCCACCACCTCGCCGTCGACGCGGACCGTGAACGTGTCCGGCTCGACCTCGATGAGGGGCGTCGCGTCGTTGCGGGGCAGGTCGGCCTTGACCACCGCACGGGTGTCGTCGACCGCGACGAGCGCCCGCTTCACCCCGATCCGGTCGGCCAGCATGGCATCGATGGCGGCCGGCGCCACGAACGCGACCGACGTCTGGGCCGGCACCGCGCCGTAGGCACCGAACATGGGCCTCGGCAGCATCGGCTGGGGTGTCGGGATCGAGGCGTTCGCATCGCCGATCTGGGCCAGGGCGATCATGCCGCCCTTGAGGACCAGGGCGGGCCGCACGCCGAAGAACGCCGGGTCCCACAGCACCAGATCGGCCAGCTTGCCCGGCTCGACCGAACCGATCTGGGCCGCCATGCCGTGCGTGACCGCCGGGCAGATCGTGTATTTCGCGACGTACCGCCGGGCGCGATGGTTGTCGGCCGGGCCGTCGCCGGCCAGGGCGCCCCGGCGCGCCTTCATGACGTGGGCGGTCTGCCAGGTGCGCATGACGACCTCGCCGGCGCGTCCCATCGCCTGCGAGTCGGAGCCGATCATCGAGATCGCGCCGAGGTCGTGCAGAAGGTCCTCGGCGGCCATGGTCGACGGGCGGATCCGGCTTTCCGCGAAAGCCAGGTCCTCCGGTACGGCCGGGTTGAGGTGGTGGCAGACCATCAGCATGTCGAGGTGCTCGCTGAGGGTGTTGCGGGTGTACGGCCGGGTCGGGTTGGTCGACGACGGCAGGACGTTGCCCATGCCCGCGACCGTGATGATGTCGGGCGCGTGCCCGCCGCCCGCGCCTTCGGTGTGATAGGCGTGGATCGACCGGCCGGCGATCGCCCGCAGCGTCTCCTCGACGAAGCCGGCCTCGTTGAGCGTGTCGGTGTGGATCGCCGCCTGCACCCCGGAGGCGTCGCACACCCGCAGGCAGGCGTCGATCGCGGCGGGCGTGGTGCCCCAGTCCTCGTGGAGCTTGAAGCCGCCCGCGCCACCCCGCAGCTGCTCCCACATCGCTTCCTCGGACGTCGTGTTGCCCTTGCCGAGCAGCAGCACATTGACCGGGAAGACGTCGAGCGCCTCGAGCATGCGGGCCAGGTGCCACGAGTTGGGCGTCACCGTGGTCGCCTTGGTGCCCTCGGCCGGGCCGGTGCCGCCACCGACGATCGTGGTGACGCCGGAGGCCAGCGCGGTGTTCAGGATCGTCGGACTGATCAGGTGGACGTGGCTGTCGACCGCGCCGGCGGTCAGGATGCGGCCGTTGCCGGCGATCACCTCGGTGCCCGGGCCGACGACCAGGGCCGGGTGGACACCGTCCATCGTGTCCGGGTTGCCGGCCTTGCCGAGGGCGACGATCCGCCCGTCCCGGATGCCGACGTCCGCCTTGATCACGCCCCAGTGGTCGAGGACGACCGCCCCCGTGATCACGGTGTCGGGGGTGCCTTCGGCCCGAGTGGCCCGGGACTGGCCCATCGACTCGCGGATCACCTTGCCGCCGCCGAAGACAACCTCGTCGCCCGGCGCCGGCCCCGAGCTGCGATCCTCCTCGATCTCGATCAGCAGGTTGGTGTCGGCCAGGCGTACCCGGTCGCCGGTGGTCGGTCCATAGAGGGCGGCGTACCGGCCGCGATCGAGCGAGGTCACCGGGGGTTCCCGTGCTCGGGTGCCGGCGCGACCGCCGGTCCGGCGTCGAGGGGGCCGCCGGCCAGGCCGCGCAGCCCGGGCACGACGCGGTTGCCGCCCAGCGGCACGAGCGAGACGTCGCGGGGCATGCCCGGCTCGAAGCGGACCGACGTGCCGGCCGGAACCGCCAGCCGATGGCCCCAGGCGGCCGCCCGGTCGAAGTCTAGGGCCGCGTTCGCCTCGGCGAAGTGGTAGTGCGATCCGACCTGGACCGGGCGGTCGCCGGTGTTGCGTACGGTCAGTGCGAGTCGCGGCCGCCCCGGGTTGATCTCGATGTCCCCGGTGCCGGGGATGATCTCGCCCGGGATCACGAGATCGGCCCGTGCACGGTGACCAGCTTGGTGCCGTCCGGGAAGGTGGCCTCGACCTGCACCTCGGTCAGCATCTCGGGCACGCCGTCGAGCACGTCGTCGCGGGTCAGGACACGGCGTCCGGCATCCATCAGGTCGGCGACCGTACTGCCGTCGCGCGCCCCCTCGAGCAGAAAGGCCGTGATGATCGCCATCGCCTCCGGATGGTTGAGGCGTAGGCCGCGTTCCCGCCGCCGCCGGGCGACGTCCGCCGCGACGTGGATCAGCAGGCGTTCCTGCTCGTGCTGGCTGAGGAACAACGGGCCTCCCGGGGCGGGGTGTCCTGCGATGCTCGCAGCACGTCGTTTCCGACGTGTTACCGGCTCAGGGACGATCAGAACACTCAGCGGCGGCTTCCGAGGAGGAAAGTCGCCGCTGAGGCCCGGAAGGGTACGGTCAGGCCCCGGTGTAGAGGATCGCGTCGATCTCGATGTCGAAGCCGACCAGCGGCACCGGCAGCGTGGTGCGGACCGGCAGGTTGTCGCCCTTGATGTACTGCTTGTAGACCTCGTTGAGCTCGGCGAAGTCGGCGAAGTCACGCAGGTAGACGCCGACCCGTACGGCCTGGTCGAGGCTGGAGCCGGCCGCCTCGGCGACCGCGGCCAGGTTGCGGAACGCGGCGTGGGCCTGCTCGGTGAAGCTGCCGGTCACCCGGGTGCCGTCGGGCAGCGCCGGGACCGCGCCGGCCAGGTAGATGGTGTCGCCGGCGACGACCGCGTGCGAGTACGGCCCTCCGTGCGGGGCGGCCTGGTCGGTCATGACAGCGCGCTTGGGCATCAGGAACTCCTGTTTTCTCTCGGTTCGGACTCTCGGGGGAACTGTTCGGCGAGGCCGTCGACGCCCACCAGCGGTGTGGCAAGCAGTGCCCGCAACGACCGGTCGCGGCGGGCCAGCGCCGCTCGTTGGGCGTCGGTCAGCGGGATCCAGGGTGGCACCGGGGCCGGCAGCCGGGGGATGAGTGCACGCCCCCCGGCGTACGTCAGCTCATTGACCAGCCGCAAGGGTGACCGGCGCACCTGGCGGTGAGCGTCGGTGACCTCGAATTCTTCCTCCCGGACCGCGAAGACCGCGAGGTCGGCCGGCGCGCCGGGGACGAGCCGCCCGCCGGGCAGGCCGAGCGCGCGGGCCGGTGCCTCGGTGGTGGCGGTGACCACCTCGCTCAGCGTGAGGCCGGCCGCGAGCAGCTTGGCCATCGTGGTCGGCAGGTCGAAGACCGGGCCGTGCAGCGAGCGGGCGTGCAGGTCGGTCGAGATCGTGTGCGGGCGCAGACCGGCGTCGAGCTGGCGTTCGAGCACGTCGAACGCGAACGCGCCCGAGCCGTGGCCGATGTCGAGGAGCACTCCGCGTTCGACCGCCGCGTGGACGGCCGGGCCGAGCGGTGCCGCGATCCCGCTCGCGCAGTGGGTGACGATGTCGCCCGGCCTCAGCAGGTCGAGCACCTCGTCGAGGGAGGGCGGGGCGGTGCCGATGTGGACCATGACCGGGACCCCGGCTCGTCCGGCCGCCGCCAGGCCGCGCCGCAGGGGCTCGACGCCGTTGTCGCCGACCGTGTCACGGTCGATCCGCACCTTGACGCCGCGCAGCAGGTCGCGGTGTTTCTGCAGGGTGTCGGTGGCCAGTGCGACGTCGCAGTTGCCGAGGTCGCGGCTCTCGCCGGTGCGCCCGGCCAGGCCGACCGCCGAGATGTTGAGCAGGGCCGGTATGCGCAGGGCGGAGCCGGCCGCGACCCGCCGCAGCCCGTCGATCGTGTAGGCGCCGGCCGATCCGGCGTCGACCCAGGTGGTGACGCCGGAGTACCAGGCGGTCGCGTCGGGGTCGATGCCCCAGTAGCCGGCGCCGACGTGGGTGTGGAGATCGATCAGCCCGGGGGTGACGAGTTTGGTGGTGGCATCCACGATGTCCGATGCGTCGCGGGGCAGGCCGGGGCCCACCGCCGCGATCACCCCGTCGCTGATCGCGATGTCGGCCTGCCCGCCGTCGGCCAGCCGGCCGCCGGCGACCAGCAGATCCCAGGTCACTTCGCCTCCTTCAGCGCCCGGTTGATCGCCAGCCGGTAGAGCCGGGTCGGGCGGCCCTTGCGGTAGGCCTGCGCGCTCCCGTCCGAGACTGCCAGGTCGGCCGCGCTCAGCTTGCGGATCAGCCGCCGCCCGCTCGGATCGGTGATGCCCAGGGTGCGGGCCAGCTCGCCGGGGGAGAGCGGCCGCCCGTCCCGGCCCCGCTCGACCGCGGCCAGCCTCGACAGGGTGGCGGCGCTCAGCCCGGCCCGTTCGGCCAGCGCGGCCAGGCCGCCGTGGGCGCCGTGCGCCCGGTGGGACCAGGCCAGCGGCGGCCCGGACCCGCCGATCGGGCCGATGGTCAGGCCGTCGTCGGTGAACAGGTAGCCGGCCGGCCCGGCCTCCGCGCGGGCCCGGGCGGCCGCGCGCTCGGCCAGGTCCACGGTGAGCCGGGCGGTCGCGCCGATGCCGAACCCGGCCGCCCGTCCGGCCGGCAGCGTGGTCCAGCGCTGGGTGGCCCGCTCGAACAGCGCGGCCGGCCCGAACACCTTTTCGCCGTCGATCCAGGCGTCGGCGAACTCGGGCATGGCCTTCAGCCGTCGCCGGAGGCCGGGCTCGACGAAGACCGCGGCCGCGAAACGCTGGCCGTGGGCCCGGATGCGCAGGGCGAGCTCGTGCAGGTCGGCGCGGATGGCCTCGGGGGTCGGGTGGGCGCTGATCACCCGGCTGCCCAGGGCGGCGGCGACGCCGGTGCGCACGCTGATGACGTACGGGGCGGCCTGTTCACGGTGGAATTGGACCACCTCGTCGACCGGCCGGCCGGGATCGAACGGCTGGCACCTGATCTCCGCCGGATCGAGCTCCAGTGCGGCGGCCACCTCGTCGACGGTCGCCCGGCTGAACGTGTCGATGCTGACCGGGGTCTTTTCTTCGGCTCGGGCCCAGGCCAGGGCCAGATCCAGCGCGCCCGGGAGGGTGATCGCGACCGGCAGGCCGGGCGGGATCAGGTCGCGCGAACGGGCCCATGGCACCGGACCGAGCAGCACGCCGTCGGGTCGATCGTCGCGCAGCAGCTCGGCCACCCGGTCGCGGATGTCGATCTCCTCGCGGTAGGTCGCCCAGGCCACGTCGACGCCGGTGAGGGTGGCCGCCGCGGCCGCGAAGCGCGCGCGGTGGTCGTCGTGCACGACCAGCCCGATCACCATCGTTGACTCTCCCGCCCGTTTAACGAACTATAAACGAACCATGACTGTGATCCCGCGCCCGGTTTCCGTGACGTCGCTTCCCGGCGTCTTCACACCGCTCCCCGGCGGCACGATCACCGCCGAGCCGTCCCTCGACGGCGTCGCCGCCTGGCTCCGCGGCGAGCTCCCGCCCGGATTCGGAGGGGTCACCCTGCGCCTGGAGGCGCGAGCTCCTTTCTCGTACGCGCTGAGCGTCGCCCCCGACCGCATCGACATCGCCGGTGGCTCCCCCGAGGCGGTCTTCCACGGCGCCCAGACGCTGCGCCAGCTGCTGCCGCCGTGGACGCTCCGCCGGGCCTTCGCGCCCGCCTCCATCGAGCTGCCGGCCGTCCAGATCACCGACGAGCCCCGGTTCGCGTGGCGCGGGGTCATGCTCGACGTGGCCCGCCACTACATGCCCGTGCCGGACGTGCTCCGCTTCCTCGACCGGGCCGCCTTCCACAAGCTCAACGTGCTGCACCTGCACCTGACCGACGACCAGGGCTGGCGGTTCGAGGTGCCCGGATGGCCGCGGCTCACCTCGGTCGGGGCGTGGCGGCCGTCGAGCATGCTCGGGGCACGCATGCACGAGAAGCAGGACGGGCGACCGCACGGCGGCTTCTACACCTCGGACGACCTGCGGGAGATCGTGGCGTACGCGGCCGAGCGCTTCATCACGGTCGTCCCCGAGATCGACATGCCCGGGCACATGCAGGCCGCGATCGCCGCCTATCCCCAGCTCGGAAACGGTTTCTCGGGCGGCGTCCGCACCGAGTGGGGCATCTCGTCGCACGTCCTGAACGTCGGGCCCGAGGCGCTCGACTTCTGCCGGGTCGTGCTCGACCACGTCTGCGACCTGTTTCCCTCCGAGTTCATCGGGATCGGCGGCGACGAGTGCCCGGCCGACGAGTGGGCCGCCGCCGGGGTGCCGTCGCCTCTGGAGGTGCAGTCGTGGTTCACCGCGCAGATGGCCGCCCATCTGGCCACCCGCGACCGCCGCGTATTCGGCTGGGACGAGATCCTCGGCGGCGGCGCGCCCTCCGGCGCCCTCATCGCGGCCTGGCGCGGGGTCGAGCCGACCCGGATCGCCGCCCGCGCCGGGCACGACGTCATCGCGTGCCCCGACATCGCGGCCTACCTCGACTACCGCCAGTCCGAGGACCCCGGCGAACCGACGCCGGTGGGCACGCTGCTCACGCTTTCCGACGCGTACGCCTTCGAACCGGTCCCGTCCGATCTCACCGCGACCGAGGCGTCCCGGGTCATCGGCGGCCAGGCCAACATCTGGACCGAGCACATGGAATCGGCCCGCCGGGTCGACTACATGGCCTATCCGAGACTGTGCGCGATCGCCGAGGCCTTGTGGACGCCGGCCGCCGACCGCGACTTCGCCGATTTCTCGGCCCGGCTCGAACCGCACCTTTCCCGGCTCGACGCGCTGGGGGTCAACTACCGTCCACTGTCCGGGCCCCGCCCGTGGGATGCTCGGCCGGACGCACCCGGCTATCCGCGCACGCTCGCCGATCGCCTGGCCCAGCTGCACGAGATGACCGCGGACCTGCGACGGTAGGAGGCTCGGTGGACGTTCCGGAGACGACGGTCGACTGGCGCAGCAAGGGATTCTGGCTGCCCGACGGGGAACGCCCCGCCTCCTGGTATGCGGCCGACCGCCCCGGCCTCTTCGAGGGCGGATTCACCTGGCCACTACTGACCCTCCGGCAGTCGGCGGCCCTCCACAACATTGAACTGATGGCCGCATATTCGCGGCGCCACGACATCGAATTCGCCCCGCACGCCAAAACCACGATGGCCCCCGGCCTGATCGCCGCCCAGCTGTCGGCCGGCGCGTGGGGAATGACCGTGGCCACGCCCAACCAGGCGCTGGTGCTCCATCGGCTCGGCGTGCCCCGGGTCTTCATTGCCAACGAGGTCCTCGACCCGGTCGCCCTGCGGTGGCTGGCCACGGCCCCCGATTTCGAGGTCTACCTGCAGGTGGATTCCCTGGCCGGGGTCGCGGCGGCCGCCGCCGTGCCGGCCGGCCGACTGCGGGTCTTCGTCGAGCTGGGCCATGCCGGCGGGCGCACCGGCGCGCGCTCCCTGGACGAGCTCCACGCGGTGGCATCGGCCGTCAACGGAGCGCCGCGCCTCTCGCTCGCCGGCGTCACCGGCTATGAGGGCCAGTTGCCCGACGTCGCGTCGGTCGACGCGTTCCTCGACCTCCTGGCGGCCGGAGTCACCCGGCTCAAGGACCTCCTGCCCGCCGAACCGCTGGTGTCGGCCGGCGGCAGCGCCTGGTTCGACCGGGTGGTCGCCCGGCTGTCCGGCCTGCGCGTCCTGCTCCGCAGCGGCGCCTCGGTCTCGCACGACGACGGCTTCTACCGGGAGCGCACGCCGTTCCGGCGGGTGCCCGGGGAAGGCCCGCTGACCGCCGCGCTCGAACTGTGGGCGCAGGTCATCTCCACCCCGGAGCCCGGACTCGCGATCGTCGGCATGGGCAAGCGCGACGCACCCTTCGACGAGGGGCTGCCGGTGGTCTACGAGGTCCGCCGGGCGGGCCCCTCACCGTCCCCGGACGGCATGACGGTCACCAGGATGAACGACCACCACACCTACCTGGCGACCGGCTCGTCGCCGCTGACCCCGGGGGACCTCATCCGCTTCGGCATCTCCCACCCGTGCACGGCCTTCGACAAGTGGCGCGACATCCCGGTCGTGGACGACGACCACCGGGTCGTTGACGTCCTCCACACGTACTTCTGAAGGCCGGCGAGCTTTTCTGACCCGCCCTGGTCATCGGCGGCCTCCGCCTCAGCTGAGTTCGGTGGCGAGTACGGCACTTGCCCTCGCGCGTTCGCTGTCCAGGCCGGCCTTGACGCGCTCGAGCGTGGCCGCGTTCCGCTGGATCAGGTCGTGCTGAAGGCCGACCTCCGCCGCGTGCCATTCGTCGACCAGCTTCGACTGTTCCTTGCAGTCGACGTCGGCCACCGCGACCGATTTCTCCGCGGGCGACGGGCCGGCCGATTCGGTGGCCCACCAGCGGCGGTCCGAGACCGCCGCGAACGGATTTCCGTAGTGCAAACCGCGCCGCGCCATGCAATTCCGCCAGGAGGCCATTGCCGCGGCGACTCGGGGCGCGCGCTGCGAGTCGGTCAGCGAGGCATGGTCGATCCGGGCCAGTTGCGCGGCAGCCGGGCCGGGATCGGCCGGCAATTGCCGGGCCGCCTGGGCGGCGCATCCGTCCGGGCCGTAGGCGGCGTCCCTCTGGCGTGGGCTGAGGCTGTTGTCCCGCGCATTGTTCAACTCGTCGACGATCGCGGGCGTCAGCAGGCCGACCGGCACGTGGTAGCCGAAATCGCGCGCAACGGGCCGCTCGATCACGCCGTAGCGGCGCCGGTTGCGGTAGTCGCCGACGCTGGTCGGCCGCGCGATGACTTTCCAGTCCAGGCCGGCCGCCTTCAGGCAGTCGCGGGTGAGCCGATCCCGGGCGTTCGCCGAGGTGTAGAGCTCGGCCAGCGACGGGCTGTACGCGTCGAGCGGCAGCGCCAGCGCCTTGACCTGCTCGGACGGCGGGAAAGCCGGCGTCGGGGCAGGGATCGGCCTGGCGGCCGGCACGCAGCCGCCGGCGAGCAGGGTGACGAGCGCGAGAAAGGCGATCCTGCGCGACATCGGCCGGCTCCCTGCCTGGATATCGAGGCTGAGACCCACCGAGCGCGGATCTCAGCCGGCGAACGTCGGACTTCAGATCCGCTTGAACGAGCTGGCTTTGTCGGTGAAGCCGTTGTTATGAAAATTGTTGTCGTAGGACTCCGGCCGCGCGGTGTAGGTGAGATCGCCGGTGCAGCCGGGGAAGTCCCACAGAATAATCGTCCGGTCGGTGTAATTCCGCATGGCGTTCGCGTTGTTGTCGATAAGACCGTGCAGGTTTCGGCAGCCTTCCGAAGACGAGGCCACAAATTGGGGGTCCCGATAGTCGCTGGTCGGATAGAGGCAGAACGAGTGCGCCGGGCAGTCGTCCGCGGCCGAGGCCGGGGTCGCGACGGCGACACCGGCCATCGGGGCCAGCACGAGGGCGGCGGCCGCCAGCATCTTCTTCACGATGCATTTCCTTTCGGTCGGGCCTGGGAACCGGTGTTCGTTTACGCCGATGATGTTTGCACAACGTCAAGCGTTTCCTGATTCGCGAACCGTCTCTCCACCCGATCGGCGCGCTGACGTCACCCCGTACTGAGGAATTGTGTGATTTCCCCGTCAGGGACGGCGCCTCTTCTTCCGGCCGGAGCCACCGCCAAGTGGCGCGCAGTTTCTCCCGGGGAGCGGGCGCATTCTGGTGGCAGCGGTCACTCACCACGGCAAATGCGCGCGGCCGGCACCGACGCCTGGACGCGGTGACCGAGGAGATGCCGACCCTGGGCGGGGCCTACACCTATGCCGAGCGGGAGGTGGCCGCATGCAGCCACGCCCGCACCGACGGGGCGTCGACCGACCGGACCTGCTCCCGCCGGGACTTGGCGAATACCCGTCGCGACGCACCACGGTCAGATGCTCCCGTACGACTCGGTGGTGCTCTCCGCGCGCCCACGGCCAAACCGCAGAGTCGTCTGCTTCCACGACCGCATGAACTCAACGTCGAGCACCGGGCGGCTTCACCTGAGCCAGAATCGCCGAGAACAGTCCCGGGTCGCGGAAATGTCGTACCCCCGGGGCAGCATGTGCGGCATGGCTGACTTCTGGCTGGAGCCGTGGGATGAGCGCGGGCTGGTGCTCGAGCGGCGGGCGAACACGCCCGAGATGCAGGCGCACCTGGCCGGCGTCGAGGCGGAGGCGGTGCTGGTGTCCCGGCATCGGAACTTTCTTGACACCAAGCTGCAGGGCGAGGGCGAGTTCCTCCTGATCATGGTGGACGGGGAGGCGGAGCCGGTCGGGTCGGTGGGCTACTGGGAGCGGGAGTGGCGCGGCGAGACCGTCTATGAGCTGGCGTGGAAGGTGCTGACCGGCTTCCAGCGGCGCGGGCTCGCGGTGGGGGCGACGGCGGCCGTGCTGGAGCGGGCCGCGGCGACCGGGCGGCACGACTGGGCGCACGCATATCCGAAAATCGGCAATGCGGCGTCCAACTCGGTGTGCGCGCGGGCCGGGTTCTCCCTGGTCGAAGAGGTCGACTTCGAATTTCCGAAGGGCAGCTGGATCCGCTGCAACGACTGGCGGTTCGACCTGCGCGGGGCTCGACGGTGAACGCGGTGTGCGGCCAGGCGGCCTATGACCTGCGGTTCGACTGGGGGCCGAGCGGGGCCGCGGCGGTGGCGCCCGGCGCGGCCGTCGTCGTGGTCGTCGACGTGCTCTCCTTCACCACGACGCTGGCGCTGGCGGTCGAGCGGGACATCGCCGTGATGCCGTTTCCCGGGCGCGATGCGAAGGAACTGGCCGCGGAGCACGACGCGACCCTTGCCGTCGGCCGGTCCGAGGCCGGGCCGGGGAAGATCAGCCTGTCGCCGCGGAGCCTGCTCGATCCGCCGGCCGGGGTGCGGCGGCCGGACGGCGGCCTGCGGCCCGCGGTCGAAGACCTGTGGGGAGCCGGGGCGGTCATCGATGCGCTGGCCGGCGGGCGGTCGATCTCGCCGGAGGCGGCGGCCGCGCGGACGGCGTACGCCTCGGTCGCGGGGAGCGTGAGCGACTCGCTGTCCTCGACCGGCAGTGGGGTTGAGCTGGCGGCGATCGGGTTCGGGAGCGACGTCGCGATGGCGGCGGAGGAGTCGGTGAGCAGGGCCGTGCCGGTGCTGCGGGGCGGGTGGTTCGTCGATGGCGGATCCGGGCGCGCCGAGCCGCTGGTCTAGAGGTTGTGGTGATGGACCGGGCTGTGATGGAGGAAAGCGCCACGATCGGCGAGATCGCTGGCGGAAACGGGACGGCTGCCCGAAGGTGGGGCCGTCAACGACAAGCTTCCAGAGGAAGAGAAACCAATGCGTAAGTGGTGGCCACTGGTGACCATCTGCCTGGGCACCTTCATGCTGCTCATCGACGTCACCATCGTGAACGTCGCGCTCCCGCAGATGTCCGGCGACCTGAAGACGTCGTTCAACTCGCTGCAGTGGGTCGTCGACGGCTATGCGCTGTCGCTCGGCGTGCTGCTGCTCGGGGCGGGCGCGCTCGGCGACATGTTCGGGCACCGGCGGCTCTACGTCGGCGGCCTGACGCTCTTCGCGCTCGCCTCGCTGACCTGCGGCGTCGCGAGCGACCCGGCGATGCTGATCACGTCGCGGGTGGTGCAGGGCGTGGGGGCGGCGGCGATGTTCACCACGACCTTCGCGCTGCTCAACAGCTCCTATCAGGGGCGGGAGCGCGGCGTCGCGTACGGGATCTGGGGTGGCGTCTCCGGCGCCGCCGCGGCCGTCGGGCCGATCCTCGGTGGCCTGCTGACCGAGGGGTTCAGCTGGCGCTGGATCTTCCTGGTCAACCTGCCGATCAGCGTGCTCGCGATCACGATGTGCTTCGTGGCGCTGGCCCACGACGGCAAGCGGCAGCCGGGCCGGTTCGACCTCGCGGGCACCGTGACCTTCACGATCGCGGCGACCGCGCTGACCCTGGCCGTGATCCGGGCCAACGACGAGGGCTGGTCGTCGCTGCAGACCTGGGGGCTGATCGTGCTGAGCGCGGTCGCGCTGACCGGCTTCGTGCTGATCCAGTGGCGCAGCCCGCACGCGATGTTCGACCTCGGCCTGCTGCGCAACCGGTCCTTCACCGGCATCCTGATCGCCGCCCTGCTGGTCAACTTCGCGGCGTTCGCGGCGTTCACCTACACCTCGATCTGGCTGCAGTCGGTCAACGGCATGAGCCCGCTCAAGGCCGGCCTCACCGGCCTTCTCGTCTCGATCGGCTCGATGGTCGCGTCGGGCATCGCCGGTGCCCGCCTGCACGGCCGCTCGCCCCGCGCGATCATCGGCTCGGGCATGCTCCTGATCGGGCTCGGCTCCCTGCTCAACGCCGTGCTGGTGCACGCCACGTCGAGCTGGCCGGCGCTGCAGGGCGGCTATGCGCTGATCGGCGTCGGGGTCGGCCTGGTCATGCCGACGCTGGCCTCGTCGGCGATGGGCGCGGTGCCGCCGCGGCGCAGCGGCATGGCGGCGGGCTCGCTGACGACGGCCCGGCAGCTCGGCTTCGCGATCGGCATCGCGGTGCTGGGCACGGCGTTCGCCTCGCGGGCGGCCCACTACCTGGCCGGCCACAACGCCCCAGACCCCGACCGGACGGCCCACGCTCTGGCGGCCGGCCAGGCCGGCCGCATCCTGGCCACGGTTCCCGACAACGTACGCGGAACGGTCTCGACGGCCTTCCACGGCGCCTTCGCCTCGGGCCTCGACGTGGCGTTCCTCATCGCGGGAGGCGCGGGCCTGCTGGGCTCGCTGGCGGTCTTCCTGCTGGTCCGCCCGGCATCCCGGCCGGAGCACGCCGCCCCGGCCGGCCAGGCGGCGGCACCGGAGCCGACCGCGGTCGCCTGACCGGTCGCCCTCCGCGGCCCGCCTCGGATCGGGTCGCGCAGGCGGCGGGTTCTCGGGCCGGGTCGCGCAGGCGGCGGGTTCTCGGGCCGGGTCGCGGAGGCGGCGGGTTCTCAGGCCGGGTCGCGGAGGCGGCCGTTCTCGAGCAGGAAGAAGGCCTGCTTGACCCGGGTGAGCTGGGGGACCGTCTCGACCGTGCGGACGCCCTCGATCGCGGCGACCTCGGTGGTGATGTAGCGGTAGAGCTCGGCCGGGCTCGAGCACAGCGCCGACGCCATGATGTTGTGCTGGCCGGTCGTCGCGGCCGCGAAAGCCAGCTCCAGGTGGTCGGCCAGCCGGGCGCCGACCGCGGCCAGGTCGGCCGGCGAGACCGTGAACCAGAGCATGGCCACCGAGCGCAGCCCGATGACCTCGTGGGCCACGTCGAGGTGGAAGAAGACGGCGCCGCTCGCGACCAGGTCGGCGACCCGGTTGGCGGCCTGCCGCTGGGTCAGCCCGGACGCCTCGGCGAGCGTGGCCCAGCCGGCCCGGCCGTCGCGGCTGAGCGCGCTGATCAGGCGGTGGTCGGCAGGCGTGATCGTGGCGTCGCCGTCGCCCTCGGCCGGCGCGCCCTCGGTCAGGATGGCCTGCTGCCCGTCGCTCAGCGGGTTGCCGCGGGCGATCCAGTCGACCTCGCCGCGGCCGGCGAACCGGTGCAGCATCTGGTGGGCGCTGAACGTGAGCACGCTCGAGGCGCGGGGCAGGTGGTAGAGCAGGCCGTCGGTCACGCCCCGGGTGTCGTCGATGTTGGCCTGGCAGGTGACCTCGGCACCGCCCGCGCCGATGCTCACCCACGCCGTGTCGGACCGGCGGGCCAGGGCGTCGGCCAGACCGGCCGCGCTGCCCGGGCGGCAGCCGATGCGCAGCGTCCAGCTCGCCGTGCCGGGCTGGTGCGACGGCTCGGGCAGCGCGGTTATGCGGACCACCCCGTGGGTGCGCATCCGCTGGAATCGTCGGGCGACCGTCTGCTCCGACACCTCGAGCACCGTGGCGATGCGGGCGAAGGGCGCCCGCGGGGCGATCTGCAACGCGTGGAGGATCTGCCGGTCGATGCGATCGAGCGTGAGGGAATCGGTCGCCATTCGTCGATTCTATGGCGGTCTACCTCGCAGAGGTGAGTCGCCTCGACGGGGGATGGGTCTCGATGGACGACCCGCTTAGGGTCCGGATTGTCCCCTTCAAAACCGGAGCCGCCTTATGTCGCTTTTCAAGACGACGAACCGGAACCTGCCGGCCCAGGCCTACCCGATCAATCGGATACGCGAGGACCCGATCCCGGACGGCCCGACCGAGCCGCTCGGCAAGCGGACCGCCAAACCGCGGGTACGCAACTGGGGTCTGCTCGCGCTCGTGGTGGCGATGTTCGCGCTCAACGTCGCCGGCGTCGCGGGCCTGCTCGCCTGGCGGGCGCTGAAGACGAAGGCGGTCGCGGCCGGGGCCGGGAAGGCGGTGACGACCGTCGCGCCGGAGGCGGGCGGGGGCTATGCCGTCGCGTACGCGCAGGAACCCCTGCGGGTGCAGGTGGGCTGCTCCGCGGTGATGTTCCTGGATCTCGACGAGCCGCGGGCGAACGCCGGCGAGAGCGTGAGCGACCTGCGCTACGACAGCCGGTGCGGCGACCAGCCGCCCAGCCTGACCCTCGGCCCGGGTGCCACCGCCGGGGCCCAGGTGGGCACCAGCGACATCGACGCCGCCGGGTGTGGCGACGCCGTCCGTACGCGCCCGCTCGGCCCCGGTGCCAGCGTCCAGGTGCGCAAGGGGGCCGCGTTGTGCGTGCTCACCGCGGCCAGCCCGCCCGACATGGTGCTGATCGAGGTGACCGACGTGGCGCAGACCGGGATCGCCGGCATGCGGGCGACCTCGTGGAAAGTCACGGGCTGACGGACGTCCGGCCGAGCCACCCTGACAGAATGGCCGTTGCGTTCGAGACAGCTTTGTGAGGAGAGAACTGCCGTGATCCGTACCCATGACGCCGGGACGCTCCGCGCGAGCGACGCCGGCACGACGGTGACGCTCGCCGGGTGGGTGGCCCGCCGGCGCGACCACGGCGGTGTCATCTTCGTCGACCTGCGCGACGCGTCCGGCGTCGTGCAGGTGGTCTTCCGCGAGGAGGACGCGCACGCCCTGCGCAACGAGTTCTGTGTGAAGGTCACCGGCGAGGTCAGCCGGCGGCCGGAGGGCAACGACAACCCCGAGCTGCCGACCGGCGAGGTCGAGGTGGTCGCGTCCGAGCTGGTCGTGCTCTCGGAGGCGGCCGCGCTGCCGCTGCCGATCGACGACACGGTCACCGCGTCGGACGATCTCCGGCTGAAATACCGCTATCTCGATCTGCGCCGCAGCGGGCCGGCCAAGGCGCTGCGCCTGCGCAGCCGGGCCAACCAGATCGCCCGCGAGGTGCTGCACGCGCGCGACTTCAACGAGATCGAGACGCCGACCCTGACCCGGTCGACCCCCGAGGGCGCCCGCGACTTCCTGGTCCCGGTCCGCCTGCAGCCCGGCACGTGGTACGCGCTTCCCCAGTCTCCGCAGCTGTTCAAGCAGCTGCTGATGGTGGCCGGCATGGAGCGCTACTACCAGATCGCCCGCTGCTACCGCGACGAGGACTTCCGGGCCGACCGGCAGCCCGAGTTCACCCAGCTCGACATCGAGATGTCGTTCGTCACCCAGGACGACATCATCGCGCTCGGCGAAGAGATCGTCGGCAAATTGTGGAGCGAGCTGGCGGGATATGACATCCCGCGGCCGATTCCGCGCATCACCTGGACCGACGCGATGAACCGCTACGGCTCCGACAAGCCCGACCTGCGCTACGGGGTCGAGCTGGTCGACCTCACGTCGTATCTGAACGGCACCGAGTTCCGGGTCTTCGCCGGCGCCATCGCGGCCGGCGGCTACGTCGGCGCGGTCGTCATGCCGGGCGGCGCTTCGCAGACCCGCAAGGAGCTCGACGGCTGGCAGGACTGGGCGAAGGCGCGCGGTGCGCGGGGTCTGGCCTACGTGGTGCTCGATTCGGAGACGGGCGAGGCTCGCGGCCCGGTCGCGAAGAACCTCTCGTCATCGCACCTGGACGGGCTCGCCGACACGGTCGGTGCGAAGCCGGGCGACGCGATCTTCTTTGCCGCCGCCAACGAGCGTCGTGAGGCCCAGGAGCTGCTCGGCGCGGCTCGCATCGAGATCGCCAAGCGGTCGAACCTCATCGACGAGAGCGCCTGGGCGTTCTGCTGGGTCGTCGACGCGCCGATGTTCGAGAAGACCGACGAGGGCGGCTGGACGGCGGTGCACCACCCCTTCACCTCGCCCAACGCGGAGTGGATGGACCGCTTCGAGGAGGCGCCCGACCAGGCGCTCGCCTATGCGTACGACATCGTCTGCAACGGCAACGAGATCGGCGGCGGCAGCGTCCGTATCCATCGGGCCGACGTGCAGAGCCGGGTCTTCGACCTGCTCGGCATCACGCCGGAGGAGGCGCAGGACAAGTTCGGTTTCCTGCTCGAGGCGTTCAAGTACGGCCCGCCGCCGCACGCCGGCATCGCCATCGGCTGGGACCGCACCTGCATGCTGCTCTCCGGGAACGACTCGATCCGCGAGGTCATCGCGTTCCCGAAGACCCGCGGCGGGTTCGACCCGCTGACCACCGCGCCGACCCCGATCACCGCCCAGCAGCGGCTCGAGGCCGGCATCGACGCCAAGCCGAAGGCGACCGCCGGCACGCCCGGCACCGACGGCCAGGCCGTCCCGGTCGAGCACTCCAACTAGCAACCTCTCATGCAGCCGGCCGGGTTGCTGATGACCAACCCGGCCGGGTTCAGCGGGTGATCTCGGCGGTTGCCTGGTCGGCGACCGCCAGCAGTTTCGGGTCCGGGTCGGCCCGCCACATCTCGATCGCCGCGTCGGCGAACTTGAGGGCGTGCGGATCGTCCGACTCCACCGCCCGGGCGATCGTCTCCTCCGGGCTGGTCGCGGCGCCGTCGAAGATCCGGGACTCGGCCGGGGAGTAGGCGGCGATCACCGCGGCGGACGCCGCCCAGGCAGCTTCGAGGCTCGGTCCGGCCATCGACGATGGCAGCGCCGGGAGCGCACGCAGCACGGCCGCGGGCGCGGTCGCCGAGTGCACGAGCATGAGCGCGTTGGCGTACCCGTACTCGCCGTGCCGGAGCACCGCGGCGGTGACGATCGCACGGAGCCGGTGTTGCACCTCGCCCTCGCCGGGCACCTGCCCGGCGGCTTCCGGCCAGCCGGGGAGATCGGCCAGCTGGGCGAGCCGGTTGCGGATGCCGAAACGCTGATCGGGTACGCGGGGGACCAGGTCGAGGGCCGAGCGCGGATCGGTCGACCGGTACGGCCCACGCCCGGCCGGAGCCAGCGGCTGCCACCGGGCTGCCCAGTAGGCCAGGCCCTGCCCGAGCTCGTCGACCCGCGGCGTGGTCTCCTCGTCGAGCAGGGCCCGCACCGCGTGACCGACCCGGATCACGCCGTGCGTCGCCCCCGCGGCGATGCCGGGCAGCAACCGCGGCCACCACGTCGCCAGCGTCTCCCGCCACGGCGTCTCCCGCACCTCGCGCGCGAAGAACGCGATCCAGTCGCCGGTGCGCGTCGGGTCGCCGAGCGGGTCGCGCCATTCCTCCCGGCCGATCGGGCTGATCCCGCGCGGCGCCTCCTCGAGCCGGTCCCGGTACGCGTCGATCCAGCCGTCGATGTCGGCTTCGTGTCCGTTGTGGGCGAGTGCCTCGACCGCCATCGGGGCGTGGTTGGACAGCCAGCCGTCGCGTTCCGGTCCGGTGTCCCGCAGGCGTTGCAGACCTTCATCCAGAGTCGAATCCGTCATGGAAGTCACCGTGCGCCTTGAAGCGAGGTTGAGGTCAAGGGTCGATGATGTGGCGCGTGGAAATTGAGATGCCGGCGTGGAAGAGGCGGACCGACGGGGAGCAGCGGTGGCCGGCCGCGGTCGCCATCGCGGTGCTGATCGCCCTGGAGTGGCTGCTGCCGGACCGGCTGTCGCTCGGGCCGCGCTGGCTCCTCCCCGGCCTCCAGGTCGTGATCATCGGGGTGATCGTGGCCGCCAACCCGGGCCGCATGCGCAAGAGCTCGCCGATGCTGCGGACGATGAGCCTGCTGCTGATCGCGGTGGCCAGCCTCGCCAACGTCTATTCGGTCGCGCGGCTGGTGCTCGACATCGTGGGCCACCACGACACCGGCTCGGCCGGCGACCTGCTGATGACCGGCGGCGGCATCTACCTGATCAACGTGCTGACGTTCGCGGTCTGGTTCTGGGAGCTGGACCGGGGCGGGCCGGTCGAGCGGGCGGCCGGGAGCGATCCGTACCCGGACTTCCTCTTCCCGCCGATGACCTCGCCCGACATGACGAAGAAGGACTGGGAGCCGTACTTCCTCGACTACTTCTATCTGGCGTTCACCAACGCGACCGCGTTCAGCCCGACCGACACCCTGCCGCTGTCCCGGTGGGCGAAGTTCGTGATGGCGTTGGAGTCGGCGATCGCCCTGGTCACGGCGGCGCTGGTGATCGCGAAGGCGGTGAACGCCCTGCAGTAGGGGTTGCACAGTTTCTTTGCACAGTTATTGTGGATGCCATGGACATCGTCCGGCTCGGCCACGATCAGATCCGCGTGCTCGCCCACCCGCTGCGCAGCCGCCTGCTCGGCAGCCTGCGCCTGCACGGCCCGGCGACGGCAACCCGGCTCGCCGCCGAGCTGGGCACCAACACCGGCGCCACCAGCTATCACCTGCGTCAGCTGGCCGGGGTCGGCCTGGTCGCCGAGGAAGAGCGGCCGGGCAGCGGCCGCCAGCGCTTCTGGCGCTCGGTCCACGACATGTCGACGTGGCAGCGCAGCCAATACGACGACGATCCCGACGCCGCCGCGGCCGCCGACTGGCTCGCCGACCAGCAGCTCAACCAGCTCACCTCACATATGCAGAGGTGGCGGGCCGTCGCGCTCGACGAGCCGACCGAGTGGCGCGACGTCAGCTTCCTGTCCGACCACTTCCTGTCGTTGGATGCCGCGCAGACCCGTGCCTTGACGGCCGAGATCGACGCCGTCATCGACCGCTGGCGCGACGTCGAGCCCGGCCCCGGCGCCCGGCAGGTCCTGCTCTATCTCGGCGCCGTGCCCAACCTGGAGGAGCGATGAGGCTCCGCGCCCGGTTCCTGCTGCTGCTCGGCCTGCGCTGGTTGCCGGTCGGCCTGCTGATCCCGGTGTCGGTGCTGCTGCCGCTCGAGCGCGGGCTCACCCTGGCCGAGGCCGGGTCGGTCGCCGCGATCCAGGGCATCGTGGTCATGGTTCTCGAGCTGCCGACCGGCGGCCTGACCGACGCGCTCGGCCGCCGGCCGGTGCTGGTCGCGGCCGGTGTGATCAACCTGGCCGCGGCCACGCTGCTCGCGGTCGCCCACTCGGTCGCCGCGTTCGCGGTCTACTGGCTTCTCCAGGGCGTCTATCGGGCGCTCGACAGCGGCCCGCTCGAGGCCTGGTTCGTCGACCACGCCCTGGCGGCCGACCCCGCGGCCGACATCGAGACCGGGCTCAGCCGCAGCGGCGTCGTCATCGGAGTGGCGGTGTCCGGCGGGGCGCTGCTCGGCGGCGGAGTGGTCGCGCTCGGGCCCTATGGTCCGGTTTCCGCCCTGACCGCCCCGGTGCTGCTGTCGATCCTGTTCCAGGCGGTGTCGCTGATCTGCGTGCTGGTGCTGATGACCGAGGAGCGGGCGGTTCGCGGGATCACGGCGGTCGCGGCGTCGGTGCGCGGGGTGCCCGGGGCGATCCTCGGAGCGGTCCGGATCGTGCGCGGGTCACGGGTCGTGGCGGCCCTGATCGCGGTGGAACTGTTCTGGAGCTTCGGCATGCCGGCCTTCGAGGCGCTCACGCCCGTGCGCCTGAGTGCGCTGCTCGGCAGCGGCGACCGGGCGTCCGCGCTGATGGGCCCGGCCGGAAGCGCGGCCTGGGGTGCGTCGGCGCTCGGCGCCGCGCTGATTCCGCTGCTCACCCGCCGGATCGGCGCCCGCTGGACCGGTTTCACGCTGCGCCTCGCCCAGGGCGTCACGGTGGCCGGCATGGGCCTGTTCGGCGGGGTGGCCGGGGTGATCGGGGCCTACCTCCTGACCTACTCGGTGCACGGCGCGGCCAACCCGGTGCACGCCGGGCTGCTGCACCGTCAGGTCGACGGGCCGCACCGGGCCAGTCTGATCTCGCTCAACTCGATGCTCGGCCAGCCGGGCTATGCCCTCGGGCTGATCGCGCTCACCGCGCTCGCCGGATCGGCCGGTGTGGGTGCCGCGATGCTCCTCGGCGCGGCCGCGCTCGCCGTCGCCGCCCCGCTCTACCTGGTGAAAGCTCCGGCGCCCGAGCCACTATGGAGTTTGCGCGCGACCACCACCGGGGTATGAGGTGCGGCAAGCCCACACCCCCACGGAGGCTCTCCAATGCTCGCTATCGCCGCTGCGATCGTCTTCGCCATCTGGCTCCTGCTCGACCTCTTCAACACCAACCTCGGCGCGCCCGACCTGTTCAACTTCTCGACCATGGCGTCGATCGGGTTGCTCCTGCTCTCGCTCTATCTGGCCGGCTTCGGACCCGGGCCGCGCACCGGCTCGGGCAGCGGCGGCCGCCGCTTCTACGGCCGCCGGCCCGGCCGCGGCTGAGCCCTCCTTCGGTATGGGCCCGCTCCCCGCGTATTTCGGGCGTGCGGGAGCGGGCCGGTACTGTTTTCGCCGATGGACACGGACGGGCTCTTCTCACTGGCCTCCCCGGTGAATGCGACCTCGCCGACCGGCTTCGACTCTCCCGACGCTGATTCGCCGCTCGCCGTGCGGATGCGTCCGGCGAGCATCGACGAGCTGGTCGGCCAGGAGCACCTGCTCGCGCCCGGCGCGCCGCTGCGACAGTTGGTGACCGGCGACAGCCCGATGTCGGTGATCCTCTGGGGTCCGCCCGGCACCGGCAAGACGACCATCGCGCATCTGGTCGCCCGGGCCACAAATCGGAAATTCGTCGCCTTGTCGGCGCTGTCGGCCGGGGTGAAGGACGTGCGGGCGGTGATCGATACCGCGCGGCAGGAGCGGCGCCGGGGCGGATCGCCGACGGTCCTGTTCATCGACGAGGTGCACCGGTTCTCCAAGACCCAGCAAGACTCGCTGCTGGCCGCGGTCGAGGACCGGACGGTCACGTTGCTGGCCGCGACGACCGAAAACCCGTACTTCTCGGTTATTTCGCCGCTGCTGTCGCGGTGCGTGCTCCTCACTCTCCAGGCGCTCGGCGACGACCAGGTCCGCGCACTGCTGCGCCGCGCGGTCACCGACCCGCGCGGGCTGAGCGGCTCGGTCACCCTCTCCGCCGAGGCCGAGGAGCATCTCGTACGCCTGGCGAGCGGCGACGTCCGCAAGTCGCTGACCGCCCTCGAGGCCGCGGCCGCCTCGGCCCACGCCCAGAACGCGACCGAGATCGACCTGGCCACCGCCGAAAAGGCGGTCGACGTCGCGGCCGTCCGCTACGACCGCGACGGCGACGCCCACTACGACGTGACCAGCGCGTTCATCAAAAGCATGCGGGGCAGCGACCCCGACGCGGCGCTCCACTGGCTGGCCCGCATGCTGGTCGCCGGCGAGGACCCGCGGTTCATCGCCCGGCGCATCGTCATCTTCGCCAGCGAAGACATCGGCATGGCCGACCCGCAGGCGCTGCTCGTGGCGAGCGCGGCCGCCCAGGCCGTGCAGAACGTCGGGCTGCCCGAGGCGGGCCTCAACCTGGCCCAGGCGGTCGTGCACCTGGCCACGGCGCCGAAGTCCAACAGCGTGACGACCGCGCTGGGCGCGGCGATGGCCGACGTACGCGCCGGGCGAGGCGGAGCCGTCCCCTCGCATCTGCGCGATGCGCACTACCCGGGCGCACGTGGCCTAGGTCACGGCCGGGGCTACCGCTACCCCCACGACGATCCGCGCGGCGTGGTCACCCAGCAGTACATTCCGGACGATCTGGTCGACGCCGAGTACTACCAGCCGACCGACCACGGCGCCGAGCGCGCGGTCTACGAGCGGGTGCCGCGCCTGCGCCGGATCGTCCGCGGGGCCCCAGCCGGTGATCGTTCCGGGCGTGATGCGTCACAGCCGTCGGCCGACTCTTCGCTCGTTGAAGTGGACGCGTCACCTGCGGTGACGCCCCCCAAAACCGGTCAAGCGGCCGAGGGCGAAACCGGCGGGAACCGGCGTAAGGTGGCCGAGCCGGAGACCGGACAGGACGACAGCGGCGAGACCGCCGGAAGGGAACAGCCGTGAAATCGCGCGGTGCCGAAGGGCCCGACGACGACGCCGACCTGCGTAACGACCAGGGCGGAAAGAACCGCCGACTCTTCGGTCGCGGCGGTCGGGCGGAGCCGGTCGAACCCGAGGAGATCCCGAGCGAGGAAACCGGCTGGCTCGACGACCTGCGCACGGCCAAGCAGCAGCGCGGCGCGATCGGCCCGGGCACCCTGGCCGGCGAGACGCGGCCGTCCAAATCGGGCCGGGTCGCCCCCGGCCCCGACGACGAACCGGGCCCCGACGACATCCCGCTGCCCGGCCGCGGAGCCGCCCGCCCGGTGAGCCCGTCCGGCCCGGTGCCCGACGCCCGGCCGGCGCCCGGGTGGCAGGGCGGTTCCGGCGCTTGGGCGACGACGGCTAACCCTCAGTCCGGCAATCCCCAGTCCGGCAATCCCCAGTCGGGCAACGCCTCGTTCGGCAACCAGCAGCCCGGCCCTGGCCAGCCGCCGCTTTCGCAGCCGCCCGCCGGCGCCGACCCGGGGCGCCGGGGCGTGCCGCCGCGGCAGGCTTCCGGCCCCATGCAGGCTTCCGGCCCCATGCAGGCTTCCGGCCCCATGCAGGCTTCCAGCCCCATGCAGGCTTCCGGCCCCATGCAGGCTTCCGGCCCCATGCAGGCTTCCGGCCCCATGCAG
>NZ_JBFBAD010000051.1:0-71544 GCF_040682075.1 Actinoplanes sp. NPDC051411
GGGGGGGGCGGGGGTGGGGGGGGGGCGGCGCGCCCCCCCCCCCCCGCGCGCGCGCGGGCGGCCCCCCCCCCCCCCCCGCCGGCGCCGGCCCCCCGTTCCGGCCCCCGGGGCGCGGCCTGGGCGGGGACGGCCCCGGCCCGGCCCCACGGATCGATCCAGGGCAGCCGCCACTCGATCAGCTCGTCGACGCCCGGCAGCAGCTCGGCGGCGGCCCGGCCGCGCGGCCCGCAGAGCATGACCACGCGCTCGGCTCCGTGGGCCACGGCCCGGATCGCCGGCCCGGTCACCAGCACGTCCCCGGCCGAGTCGGAGCGCACGACCAGGACCGTGCCGGCCGTCCCCGGTCGCGGGGCCGGCTCGACCAGGGCCTGCCGGTGCAGAACGAGATCGGCCACCGCGGCCAGGTCCTCGCGGACGAAAGGCGCGGCCGCGATCTCCTCGGAGCGGGTCACCGGGGTCGGCACCAGCACGCCGGCGGCGCCGGCGGCCAGGGCCGCGGTCATGTCGCGGCCGATGTCCCCGACCATCACACAGCGGTACGCGTCGACGCCCAGCTCCGTCGCCGCCGCCTCGATCAGACCCGGCGCGGGCTTCCGGCACCGGCATCGGGCAGTGTCGTCGTGCGGGCAGATCTGCCACGTGTCGAACGGCCCGAGCAGCTCCTCGACCCGGCGGTTGACCGCTTCGAGCTGCTCAGCCGTGAAATGGCCGCGGGCCAGCCCCGACTGGTTGGTGACGACGCCGACCCTCAGTCCGGCCGCGCGGATCCGGTCGACGGCCTCGCGCGCGCCGGGCATCGGCTCGACCAGCGCCGGGTTGCCGTTGTAGGGCACGTCGACGATCAGCGTGCCGTCCCGGTCGAAGAGGACGGCCTCGAAGAGGCGGCTCATGCGGACACCCCGGTCGCCGGCTGGTACGCGGGCCGGCCGGGCCCCTCGCCGGCCGGCCCGCCGCTCTCGCCGCTCCCGCCCAGCGGCCCGCCGCCTTCGCGCGGCGGGATCGGGCGCGCGTTTCGCCAGCGCCACCAGCCCCGCAGCCAGTAGGCGACCGCGGCCGGCGGGATGGCGACGCTGGTGGCCAGCATCGTGGCCACCTCGCGACGGTCGCGGGGGCCGGGCAGGATGCGGGCGGCCGCGAATTCGGCCGCCCCGGCCGCCCAGACCCCGGCCGCCGCGAGTGCCCACAAAGGACGGCGGCGAGCGGCCGCGACGACGGCCGCGACACCGGCCGCGGTCACCACGGCGTGCCGGGGGCGGCGGCCCGGCGGAATCTCCAGCCGGGAACGCCAGCGCGGGCCGTAGAGGCGCCTCAGCAGGGCGTCATCGGCGTTGCCGCGCTGGGTACGCAGGCTCACCCACGGCGACTCCGGCCGGACCGGGTGAACGGTGGTCCGACGGCCTCGCGCGAGGGTCCAGCCGGCCCGGCGTACCCGGAAAGCGAGCTCCGCGTCCTCGCGGAAGGCTCTCGGCAGACGCTCGTCGAAGCCGCCGGCGCGCGCCAGCGCGGCGCGGCGATAAGCCATGTCGGCGGTGATCCAGGAGCCGTCGGCCAGGCCGGCCGTGACCCGCTCCCAGTCGGTCGGGGCACGGTCCGCCGGCAGCGGCACCCGCAACCCGCCCTGCACCCCGCCGACCTCGGCGCCGGCCGCCGCCAGGTCGGCGGCCAACCGCGACGGCCAGTCCGGGTCGGGCCGCACGTCGTCGTCGAGGAAGGCGATCCACTCGTGCCGGGCCGCCCGCCAGCCGGTGTTGCGGGCGGCCGCCGGCCCGGCCGACCGGCCCGCCACCACGCGCACGCCGGGCGGCACCGGCAGCGGCGCGGCCGGTGCCGGGCGGTCGTCGACGACGAGCACCTCGAGATCCGGGCCGGCGGGCACCCGTTCCAGCAGCGCGAACAGGCTGGGCCGGCCGAGCGTCGGGATCACCACGCTGACCTTCACGCCCCGAACGCCTTCCCGCGGTGAACGGCGAACGGCCCGAGGGCGAGCAGGTCGACCGGGGCCGAACCGAACAGCTCCATCGCCTCGCGGGGGGTGTCGACCATCGGGCGCCCGGCCGTGTTGAGCGAGGTGTTCACCACCACCGGCAGGCCGGTAAGGCGCTCGAACTCGGCCAGCATCTCGGCGACCAGCGGCTCGCTGTCGTGGTGGACGGTCTGCACCCGGGCCGTACCGTCGACGTGCGTGACGGCCGGGATCCGGTCGACCCAGTCCGGGCGCACCCGGTGGACGAACAGCATGTACGGGCTCGGATAGACCCCGTCGAAGATCTCGGCGAACCGTTCCGCCCGCACCATCGGGGCGATCGGGCGGAACTGCTCACGGCCCTTGACGTCGTTCATCCGGGTCTGGGTGTCGGCGTCGCCCGGGTGGGCGAGCAGCGAGCGGTGTCCGAGGGCGCGCGGACCGTATTCGCTGCGGCCCTGATACCAGGCGACGATCCCGTTGTCCGCGAGCACCCGGGCTGCCTCGGCGGCGATCGAGTCGGGTCGCGAGTAGGGCAGCCCGGCCCGCTTGAGGTCGGCCTCGAGTTCCTCGTCGGTCCAGCCGCGGCCGAGCGCCGCGGTGGTGAACGGAACGTTACGCTCGCCGAGCGCCAGCGCCGCCCCGAGCGCCGTGCCGGAGTCGCCCGCGGCCGGCTGCACCCAGACCCGGTCGTACGGTCCGTCGGCGGCGATGCGGGCGTTGGCCACGCAGTTCAGCGCGGTCCCGCCGGCCATGGTCAGGGTCGACGGGCCGCCGGCCGCGTCGTACGTCCAGCGGGCCAGGTCGAGCAGCACCTCCTCGAGGCGTGCCTGCACACTGGCCGCCAGGTCGGCGTGCTCCTCGGTCATGTCGGCGTCGGCCGGACGGGCCTTGACCAGCGCGCCCCAGTCGATCCGCTCGATCGTGAAGCCGCCGTCGTCGTCCGCCCGCACCAGGTCGCGGAAGAGTCCCAGATGCCTCGGGGTGCCGTAGGACGCGAGCGCCATCACCTTGTATTCGTCGCTGGAATGCAGGAACCCCAGGTGGCGGGTGAGGTCCTCGTAGAGCAGGCCGAGCGAGTGGGGCAGCTCCTGCTGCCGCAGCACGGTCAGCTCGCCGCCCCGGTAGGCGCCGGCCAGGTGGCTGGCCACTTCACCCCGCCCGTCGAGCACCAGCACCGCGCTGTCCTCGGGGACCGAGAGCCCGGCCGAGGCGGCGTGGGCGACGTGATGCGGCACGAACCGCACCTGGCCCGGATCGAGCCCGGGCAGCGCCGAGGCCAGGAACTGCGGCGCCCGCCGGGCGTAGTCGACGCGCAGGTGATCCCACGGGTCGTCGGGGACCACATCGGACCGGCACAGAGCCGGGTCGAACGAGTAGGCGACCGCGTCGAGGTCGCCGGGGACCAGCCCGGCCTCCTTCAGGCACCAGGCGGCGGCGAGCTCGGGGAGCTCCCAGGCGGCGAACGGCACCGGCCGTTTGCCGTGCTTACGGCGGCTGAACCGCTCCTCCTCGGCGGCCGCGACGACCCGGCCGTCCACCACCAGTGCGGCGGCCGGGTCGTGGAAGATCGCATTGATTCCCAGGACACGCATGGCGCGCCGGATACCCGTAGATCACTCCTCTAACCGAATGATCATCGACTTCTCCGGAAAACTTTTGATGGCTGTGACCTGCACTGATAAGGAGGCGGGCGAAGGTTTGGATTCGCCGGCACCGGGCAAACGGCGCGCATGTTCGAGGTTGCACAGCTGATCGCCGGGACCTGGGGACCGGGCCGTTCGGGACGCAAACTGACCGTCGCCGGCCCGGCCGACGGTCGTCCCGTCACCCTGGTCGCCCTGTCGAGTGAGCAGGACGTCGCCGCGGCCGTCGAGGCCGCCCGGGACGTCGCACCCGGCTGGGCGCGCACCGCCCCGGGCGAACGGGGTGCCGCGCTCCACGCCGCCGCCGACGCGGTCGAGGCGGCGGCCGGGGAACTGGCCGACACGATGTCGGCCGAGATGGGCAAGCCGGTCGGCGACGCCCGCGACTCGGTCATGGCCGGGGTGGGCACGCTCCGGCAGTACGCCGAACTCGGCCCCACCCACCGGGGCCGCGCGCTGGCCGGGAACTTCGACGCGGTCGACCTGATGGCGTACGGCCCGCGCGGCGTGGTCGCGGTGATCACGCCGTGGAACGACCCGGTGGCGGTCGCCTGCGGGCTGCTCGGGGCCGCCCTGGTCACCGGCAACACGGTGGTCCACAAACCGAGCGAGCGCACGCCGGCCACCGGCTGGCGACTGGCCGCGGTGCTGGCCCCGCACTTCCCGGACGGCGTACTCAACCTGGTCAACGGCGACGGCTCGGTCGGCGCCGCGCTGGCCGCCTCCCCGGTCGACGTGGTGGCCCAGGTCGGCTCGACCGCGACCGGCCGCTCGATCGCCGCCGCGTGCGCCCGCACCGGCGCCAAGGCCCTCCTCGAGAACGGCGGCAGCGACCCGCTGATCGTCGACGCCGGGGTCGACCCGGCCTGGGCCGCCGCACAGGCCGCGCTGGGCGCGTTCGCCAACTCGGGCCAGATCTGCGTGGCCGTCGAGCGGATCTATGTGGACCGCACGGTCGCCGAGCCGTTCCTGACCGCGTTGACCACCGAGGCCGAACAATGGTGCGACCGCATCGGCCCGCTCGTCGACCGCCGCCTCCGCGACGCCGTCGACGACCAGGTGCAGCGCGCCCTCAAACACGGCGCGACCGTCCTCTGTGGCGGTGCCGTGCCACCCGGCCCCGGCGCCTTCTACCCGCCGACCGTGCTGGCCGACTGCACCGACGACATGGCGGTCATGCGCGAGGAGACCTTCGGCCCCGTCGCCCCGGTCATGACGGTCGACTCGTTCGAGGAGGCCCTGCGCCGGGCCGCCGACTCCCCCTACGGCCTGGCCGCCACGGTCCTCACCCCGTCGATGAGCCACGCCCAGCAGGCCTGGCGCGAACTCCCGGCCGGCACGGTCAAAATCAACGCGGTCTTCGGCGGGGCCCCGGGCGGTGCCGCGCACCCCCGGCGCGGGAGCGGCCAGGGTTACGGGTACGGCCCGGAGCTGCTCGACGAGATGACCGCGACCCGCGCCGTCCACCTGGAGGCGCCGCCGTCAGGCTGGTAGGTCGAACTCGCCGCTCTTCACCCCGTCGACGAAAGCGACCCAGCTGTCGGCCGTGCACGCCGGCGTCCGGCCTTCCCGGTCCTTCATGTCCCGAACCGGCACGAGACCGGGAAGGTTGGTCGCCACCTCAACGCACTGGTCGACCATGAATTTCGTCCCCGCAGCCACACCTCAACGCTCTTCTCGGCCGTTTCCGGTGACAGATGAGCTCCCTCAATTTCCGGCCCAGTTGCCGTCGCGGGACCGTGGAACCGCCTTGTTCGGTGCTCACCGCGTAACCCCCTTCGCGTCCCTGGCCTAACCGCCCGGCCGGGCACGACGGAACCCAGATCCGGCGTTCGGGTACTTCGGGGAGCAGCGGGAACCCTCCGAGTCGGAACTCCCGCGTCTCGTCGGTGGCCTGGATGCGCGGCCGGGGCGCGGGTTCTGCTACTAACCCGGCCAGACCGCCGAGGGCGACGCCCGGGAGGCCTCGTCACCGGCATCCGGTCTGTTCAGGACCGGGCGCCCGGACCCCGGGCGTTCTTGACCTTGCGGTCGTCGCGGAGCTCCAGGTACGGCTCCTGGGCCGGGTCCTGCCCGGCCGCGATCGCCCGGCCCCGCTCCAGTTCGGCGTCCAGTTCGGCGCCGAGCAGGATCGCGATGTTCGAGATCCACATCCAGACCAGGAACGCGATGACGCCGCCGAGCGTGCCGTACGTTTTGTTGTAGTTGGCGAAGTTGGCCAGGTAGATCGCGAACGCCACCGATGCGAGCGCCCAGAGGAGCACCGCGAAGAGGCCGCCCGGGCTGACCCAGCGGAAGCCGCCGGTCTTGGCGTTGGGCGACGCCCAGTAGAGGATGGCGAAGGCCAGGCTGATCAGGATCACCAGCACCGGCCACTTGGCGATGTCCCAGGTCGTGACCGCCGCCGAGCCCAGCCCGACCTTGTCGCCGATCACCCGGGCCAGCGAGCCGGTGACCACGACGATCGCGGCCGACAGCACCAGCATCACGCCGACCACCGCGGTCACGCCGACCCGGATCGGCAGGGTCTTCCAGATCGGCCGGCCCTCCGGTACGTCGTAGACCGCGTTGGACGCCCGCATGAACGCCGCGACGTAACCGGAGGCCGACCAGAACGCCAGCACGACACCGATGATCGCGGCGATCCCGGCCGACTTGGGCTGCGCCACCTGGTTGAGCACGGTGTCGACGAGCTGGCGCAGCTGCCCGTTCGGGGCCAGCTGGTGGGCCGCGTCCTGCACCGTCTGCTGCCCGTTCCGGCCGACCAGCCCCAGGATCGAGACGATCACCAGCAGGCCGGGGAAGATCGACAGCACGCCGTAGTAGGTGAGCGCGGCCGCCCAGTCGGTCAGGCTGTCGGCCGAGAACTGCTTGCCGGTGCGCCGCAGCGCCGCGAAGATCCCGCGGCCCCCGAGCCGGGCCGGATTGGCGGGGCCGGCCTCCGGGCTCACCGAGGACAGCTCGGTCGGGGCGTCGGCCCCGGTACGGGTGGTCGCGGCGGCGTCCACGTCCGTGGCCTGGTCGTCTTTCTTGCGGCTGAACATCATCGGGAAGCTCCTGCTGCTACATAGATGCGTGTAACCAGCTGAATGCCCACCGCGCGGAAAGAAATGCGTCAGTTGAGGCGCCGGAGAGCCTCTTCGACCGCGGGCGGCAGCGGGTGCCGGTGCCGCAGCGCCCAGGGCAGGTTGCGGGCGACGTCGACCAGAGCCGCCGGGTGACTGCCGAGTGCGCCGGCCAGCGTGCGCGCGACCACGGCCGGCGGCCGGCGGAGCAGGGCGGTGAGCACCCGGTTGCGCGCCTCGATGCGGTGCCGGGCCCGCTGGTTGCGGCCGGCCGGCTCGGGGAAATGCCGCACGATCAGGGACGGGGCGTACGACAGCCGCCACCCGGCCGCGGCCAGATCCATGGCCAGGAGGGCCTCTTCGCCGTACACGAAGAGCCGCGGCCGGAATCCCCCGGCCGCGAGGAACGCGTCGCGTCGCACCACCACCGAGCAGGCGAGAAATCCGAGGATCGCCGGCCCGGCCGCGCCGGGCGGCGTGCCGAGCGGCGCGGCGGCCATCTGGGCCGAGACCGGGTCGAGGTACGCGCCGGCGCCGACCCGCACCTCGGCGGCGAGCAGCGCGGTCCGCGGGTGGGACCGGAAGAGAGAGGCGGCTCGCGCCAGCGAGCCGGGTTCCCAGTACGAGTCGTCATCGGCGAACGCGACATAGCGGGTCCGGGCCCGTTCGGCTCCGACGTTGCGGGCGGCCGCCCCGAGGTTGCTGTCCAGGCGCACCACGTCCGCGCCCGGTACCCGGATCGGCCGCTCCGACCCGTTGTCCACAATGATCACCGGCGCCCGGTGGTGCGGCACCGTCGCGGCGAGCCGGTCCGGCCGGTTCCGGGTGGCGACGACGATCGTCACGTCGTCGGTCTCGGCCGGCCCCGGGGCGGCACCCGCCATCTCGGCTGTCGTGGTCAATGACATGGCGCGCGGATACCCGATCGGCGCGACCTAAACACACTTTTGTGATCAGCTCACCGCCGCCCACCCGGAAGAGGGCCGCCGGCCAGGACGCAAACGCGGCGCCGACCGCCGGCCGGTCGACGCGGCAGAGGCCCAGGCAGGACGGAAACGCGGCACCGATCCCCCGGCGCCTCTGCGGCAGTGGCCCCAGCCAGGACGGAGATGTCTGGGCCGTCAATGCGGGAGGGGGCCGCCGGCCAGGACGATGATGACGCCGGCGGCGGCCGCCGTGAGGAGGGTCAGCACGGGGCCCCGGCGTAGGGCGAGGGTGAGGATGGCGGCGCCGGCGAGGACGGCGTACTGCCAGGGCCGGTCGAGGGCCAGGGCGAGGGGGACCGTGGAGCCGAGGATGGCGCCGATCGCGCCCGGCGCGGCGCCGTCGAGGAAGGCCCGCACCCGGCGGTCCGCCCGGAGCCGGTCGAAGCGGTGGGCGCCGAGCAGGACGAACGCGAACGAAGGGCTGAACGCGACGGCCGAGGCGAGCACTCCCCCGCCGAGCCCGGCCGCGGCGTAGCCCACGACCGCGACGGTCTGCACGACCGGGCCCGGGGTGACCTGGCCGAGGGCCACGGCGTTGAGGAACTGCGCGGCGGTCATCCAGTGGTAGTGGCCCACGGCATCGGCCTGCATCAGCGGGATGATGACGAACCCGCCACCGTAGGAGAGGGCACCCACCTTGATCGCGACCCAGGCGACCGAGAGCAGCACACCGCCGGCCCCGGCCGCGCCGAGCAGCGGCAGAGCAGCCACCACCCCGCGCGAACCCGCGCCGGGCGGGCGCGGCCGGGCGGGCACCCGTTGGGCGAGGTTCTCGGCGATGCCGCAGGCGATCAGCAGCAGGACCAGCCAGGGGCCGATGGTGGCCGCCGCGATGGCGCCGAGCAGGAGATAGACCGCCCAGCGGCGGCGGCTGCTCCGCTCGGGTGCCCGTTTCCAGCCGGCCGGCATCAGGCTGACGCCGGCCTGGGCGGCGACCGCGGCGACGGCGGCACCCGCGCCGGCTCCGGCGGCCTTGACCCAGGTGGGCGGGTCGCCTTCGAGGAACAGGGCGGCCAGGGCGAGGATGACGATCAGGCCGGGGACGATGAACGCCGCCCCGCCGACCAGGGCCCCGGCGCGTCCGCGGACCCGCCACGCGCAGAAGATCGCGAGCTGGGTGGAGGCCGGGCCGGGCAGCAGGTTGCAGGCGGCGATGGCGTCCTCGAACTCGCGGGCGTCCAGCCACTTGCGGTCCTCGACGCACAGTTTGCGCAGCAGGGCGATGTGCGCCGGCGGCCCGCCGAAGCCGATGCACCCGATGCGCCCCCATTCCCGCAGCACGGTCGAGAGGGGGACCGGGCCCGTCACGACGGTTGCTCCCCGGCCGCGGCGAGGTCGTGGAGCAGGAAGGCGATCCGGCTGGTCAGCTCGTCGGCGGTGCGTTCGAACTCGGAGAGCTCGGCCGGCTCGGCCAGGCTCCAGTGCGTCGGCCGCGCCACCCCGGGGAACGCGGGGCAGACCTCCTTGACCTTGTCGCACAGGGTGATCACGCGGTCGAAGCGCTCGCCGGTGAACTCGTCCAGATGCTTCGAGCGGGCCCCACTGATGTCGATGCCGCGGGCGGCCATCACGGTCACGGCGTGCGGATTGATCGGCTTGGGCCGGCTTCCGGCGCTGAAGACGGTCGCGCGCGGCCGCAGCAGCGCCTCAGCCATCTGCGAACGTGCGCTGTTGCCCGTGCACAGGAACAGCACGCGCGCCGGAACAGCGACCGGCGCGGGCGGTTCCAGCCGCAGCGCCGGATGCAGCGCACCACCGGCGTCGGCGAGCTGGGACGAGCAGCGGGCCAGGTCGAGCGAGTAGTAGGTGTCGCGGCCGTCGGCACTGCTGCGGCGCGCGGTCACGAGCGCCGCCTCGCGGAGCTTGCCCAGGTGGTAGGAGACCAGGTTCTGCGGCTGGCCGAGCAGCGTCGTCAGCTCGTGCACCGCCAGGTCGCCGTGCGCCAGTTCGGAGAGCAGTCGCCAGCGCACCGGATGCCCGGCCGCCGCCAGGAACGCCGGAGTCATGGACGGCACATTACATCAAACTGATTTGATGCAATAGCGCCGGTCAGGGCTGAGCGACCGAAACCTTGCCCTCCGAAACCCGCACGCGCAGCGACGGCTGGTCGCTGGCCGCCGGGCCGTGCACGACCGCGCCGTCGGAGAGGCGGAAGACGCTGCCGTGCCAGGGACAGGTCACGCAGGCGTCCGCGCCCTCCCCGGAGACCTCACCCTCGCCGAGCGGGCCGGTCTCGTGGCCGCAGCGCTCGATCAGCGCCGACACCTCGGCGCCCCGGCGGTAGACGAGGATGCGCACGTCGGCGACCGTCCGGACCACCGGGCGGCCGTCGGGAAGGTCGGCCAGCGAGCAGACCTCGGTCCACTCCTCGGGCACCCGCACGACCTCGGGCGCGGCCTGGTTGACACCGGCGCTCTGCGCGTACGAGAGGTGGCCGCCCAGATAGGCGCCCAGCCCGGCCACCGACAGGCCGGCGAAGCCGAGGGCCTTGCCGCGCGAGTTCCGCCCGCGCAGCCGGGCGACCAGCGAGGCCGTGTAGAGGCCGACCGCGACCGTGTTCGCCGCCGCGTGCACCAGGCCGACCCGGCGCCGGTCCTTGGTCATCTGCGACCAGTCGAGCAGGCCGGCGGCGACCGCCGGGGTGACCGCGGCGGTTCCGGCCGCGATGAGTACGGTCGAAGACCGCCGCTTGCCCGGCAGCAGGTCGAGGATCGCCGCCGAGATGAACGAGCCGACCGGCACCTGCACGAGCACCGGGTGCAGCGGGTGCCCGAGCCAGGTGCCGTGCAGTAGGTCGCGCAGGAACTGCGGCTTGACCGCCGCATAGACCGCCGCCTGCAGTTTGTCGCTGACCGGATCGAGGGAACGGGCTTCTTCCAGCCGGGTCATCATCCGCATCAACCAGGCATGCCCGCCGGCCGGAGGGTCAAACGCCGGACGAGCGCCAACCGGTAGCCGCGGAACCAGGCCAGCGCGGCCGTGGCGGCCAGCGCCGTGACGGTCGTGACGACCCCGGCCAGCAGCAGCGCCCCGCGCGGCCCGATCGTGTCACACAGCCAGCCGACCGTCGGCGCGCCGGCAATACCCGACAAGGACGACACGATGCCGACCGTCGCCAGCACCCGCCCGCGCATGTCCTCCCGGGTGTCCAGCTGGATGCGGGTCGAGACCACGGTGTCGAAGACGACCGCGCCGGCCGCGATCGGCAGCAGCATCCCGGCGAAGCCGAACACGTCCGGCGCCAGCCCCGAGCAGAACTGCAGCACGCTGATCGCCACGCCGGTCGCCAGCAGCACCCGCAGGGTCGAGCGCCCGGAGCCGGCCAGCAGCAGACCGCCGGCCACCGCGCCGACCGCGAACACGGTCGAGAGCAGGCCGTACGAGCCGGACGACCCGTGCAGCGGCCCGGCCGCCATCGCCGCCATCGTGACCTGGTAGTTGCGGCCCAGCGAGCCGAGCACGAACGAGAGCGCCAGCACGACCAGCACCACCGGGCTTCCGGCGAGGTAGCGCAGCCCGGCCCGTACGCCTCCGTCCGCGGCCGCCGGCCGCGGCAGAATCCGCAGGTCACCCGGGCGCATGGCGGTCAGAGCGCCGATCACGCCGAGGTAGGAGAGCGCGTTGATCAGGAAGAGGACGGCCGGGCCGGTGACGCCGACCAGCACCCCGCCGAGCGCCATGCCGCCGATCCGGCCGGCCGAGCTGAGCACCGAGCCGAGGGCGAGGGCCGACCCGAGCGCCTCCCGGGGCACCAGCGCCGACCCGAACCGGCCGAGCACCGGACCCTCGAACGCGCTGATCACGCCGGAGGCGAGTGCCGTCGCGAAGATCAGAATGTGGCCGGTGTGCAGCACCAGGGCCAGCGCGAGCAGCGCCCGCAGCGCCTGGCAGGCGATGAGCATCGGACGAGCGGGCAGCCGGTCGGCCAGCGCGCCGCCCCAGCTGCCGAGCACGAGCACCGGCAGCGACTGCAGCATGACCACGATCCCCATCCTCGCGGCCGAGCCGGTCTGCGCCAGGACCAGCCAGTTCAGCCCGAGCACCTGCATCCAGGTGCCCCCGGTCGACACGAGGTCGGCGACGGCCCAGAGCCGGTAATTGCGCTCACGCAGCGGCAGGAACATGCTCTCGTAGACCCCCAGACGAAGGGCGCCGCGTCTCGGCACCTTCCGCCTGTTCGGGAAGCGGCCCGGTGGCGCTTCGGACCTGGGCGGTGAGGCAACCCAGGTGCACCGGTCACGCACCTTTTCCGTACGCCGCGGGCCTCGATTGGTTTCCCTATGGCAATTAGTGGGGAAGGCCCTCTTGGCGGGCATTTTTCG
This sequence comes from Actinoplanes sp. NPDC051411, assembly GCF_040682075.1. Lineage (NCBI taxonomy): Bacteria > Bacillati > Actinomycetota > Actinomycetes > Micromonosporales > Micromonosporaceae > Actinoplanes > Actinoplanes sp. NPDC051411. The sequence goes on from NZ_JBFBAD010000051.1 coordinate 11,983, forward strand.
GGGTAAGGGGAAGTCATGACAGTGCGTGCTCTGGAAGATCTGGACGCCGCGGCACTCGTCTACGCCGAACGCGTGGCCGCTCCGGACGCCGACCCCGGCTACGAGCGGGACCGCTTCACCAGGGAGTGCCTGCCACTGGCTCACCGGCTGGCCTCCAAGTTCCGTGGTCGCGGCGAGCCGCTCGAGGACCTCGAGCAGGTGGCCCGGCTCGGCCTGGTCAAGGCGGTCGACCGGTACGACCCGGGGCGGGGCTCGTTCACGGCGTACGCGGTCAGCACGATCTCCGGCGAGCTGAAGCGTCATTTCCGGGACGCGGCGTGGGCGGTGCACGTGCCCCGGCCGATCCGGGAGCTGCTGCTCGAGGCCCGTCACGCGCGTACCCAGATGACCGCCGAGCTCTCCCGTACTCCGACGGTCGCCGAGGTCGCGGCGCGCATCGGCGCGCCCGAGGCCGAGGTGGCCGACGCGTTCGTGGCGAACGGCGGCTATTCCCCCGGCTCGCTCGACGCCTCACCGGTCTCCGACGACAGCACCGCCCCCACCCTGGGCGACCTGCTCGGCTCGACCGACGCCGACCTGGACGGCGTCGACGACAAGCTCACGGTCTCCGGGCTGCTGATGCGGCTGCCGGCCCGCGAGCGGCGGATGCTGGCGATGCGCTTCTACGGCAACCGCACCCAGGTCGAGATCGCGGCCGAGCTGGGCGTCTCCCAGATGCACGTGTCCCGCCTGCTCAGCCACGCCCTGTCCTGGCTGCGCGAGGCGATGCTCAGCGACACGCCGCCGGTGTGGGCCGGCCGCGCCGGGGTCTCGGCCGGGCCGGACCTGCGGTTGCGGGTGGAGCGGGCGGACGGCGCGGTGACCGTGCGGGTCGGCGGGGAGGTCGACCGGGACTGCGCCCAACGGCTGCGCCTGTGCCTGCGGCACGCGGTCGCCACCGCCCGCGAGGACCGGCTGGTCGTCGATCTCTCGGCGGTCGCCCTGCTGGACGCGGCCGGGGTGGCGACGCTGGTCGACTGCGCCTCGGCGGCATCGGTCGCCGAGGTGCCGCTGGCCATCGCCGGCGCGGGCCCCACGGTGCGCCCGGTCCTGAAGCTGAGCGGCCTGGCCGCGATTCTGGCCGACTAGCGGCTCAGGGACGCCCAGACCACCTTGCCACCGTCCACCGGCAACCAGCCCCAGCTGTGTGCCATCGCCTCGACCAGGAGCAGGCCGCGGCCGCCGTAGGGTCCCGGCGTGCCCCGCCGCGGCTCCACGGTCGAGCCGTCCCGCACCCCGATCGTCACGAACCGGGGCCGCAGCGAGATGCGCATCGTCGCCATCGTGCCGGCGTGGTCGACCACGTTCGTCACCAGCTCACTGGCGATCACGGTGGCCGCGCCGACCAGGTCGGGCAGATCCCAGCGCAGGCAGGCCTCGGTGGCGACGTCGCGGGCCTGACGGGGCGCGCCCGGCAGCGGCAGCAGGTCGTCGATCAGCGACGGCACGGTCAGGCCGTCCACTCCGGCGCGTCCGCGGGCCTGGGCGACGGTGTCGGCGACCGGCAGGCGGCGGTAGGCGCCCCGGGCGAGCATGTCGCGGACCGGCTGAGCGGGGCCGCAATAGAGCACCGGGATGCCCGGCCAGCGGGCGGCCTGCCGGTTGACCGCCGAGAAGACCGCGAGGGCCAGGGGCTCCTCGACCGTCAGGCCGGCGACGTCGACGAACAGGGCGTCGGGCTGCTCGGCGAGGCACTTGAACAGCCAGACCCGGACCTGGGCCGCGTCAGCCAGGGCGAGCCGGCCGGTCAGAGTGGCGACCAGCCCGCTCTCGTCCCCGGTGACCGCGCACTCGACCGCCATTGTTTCCTCCCGCCGTACCCCGGCTGCCTACCCCCTGTCGTGCTGGCGAAACGCTCCGATCAACCAGTGGTCAATCCCCGGCCTCCATCACGATGATGGCGCCCTCGGATCCGGTTCCCGTTCCGCGACCGTCGAGCGGGGTGCAGACCACGTGGACCGCGACCGGCCGGCCACGCCGGTTGACCGCGTCGACCTCGGCCTCGCCGGCCTCGCCGCCGAGCGCGCCCCGCAGCAGCGGGCGCAGCAACTCCAGCGGCAAACCGATGTCGAGGTTGAGGAAATGCTGCCCGGTGACCTCCTCAGTGCGCAGTCCCCAGAGGTCCTCGGCCCGCCGGTTCCACATGTTGACCCGCAGGTCGCGATCGACCACCGCCACCCCGGCCTGGAGGCTGGTCAGGATGGCCTCGAGGAACGCGTTGGCCTCGTCGAGCCGGCCGGTGCTGACCCGCAGCTGGTCGTTGATGCTCTGGAGCTCGTCGTTGGTCGACTGGAGCTCCTCGTTCATCGTCTCCAGTTCCTCGTTGGTCGACTGGAGCTCCTCGTTGGTCGTCTCCAGTTCCTCGACCGTGGACTGCAGTTCCTCGTTGGTGGTCTCGAGCTCCTCGTTGGTCGACTGGAGCTCCTCGTACGCCGCCTCGAGCTGCTGGTTGGCGTGCTCCAGATCGTCGTGCAGCCGGCGAGCCTCGCTGACGTCGTGGAAGATCACGCTGACGCCGAGCAGGCTGCCCTCGGCATCGGTGAGCGGGCTGACCTGGATCTCGAGGTTCGTCACCGCGCCGCCGCCGCGCGGCACCTCGACCTCGGTGATCCGCAGCGTGCGCCGCTCGACCTGGGCCTGCTCGACGTAGCGGCGCAGCTCGACCGGACGGTAGGAGAGGTCGAGGTCGCGGAACGGCCGCCCGATGTCCCGCGACGAGACGCCGAACTGCTTCTCCAGCTGCCGGTTGGTGAGGGCCACCAGGTCGTCGGAGGTCAGCACCAGCTGGGCCAGCGGGCTGGCCGCGATCGCCTCGCCGCGCAGCTGGTCGAGGCCGGTCACCGCGGTGACCGCCGCCCGGGGCGATTCGGCGGCCGGACCGCCGGCCGCCAGGGCGATCCGGGGGACCCGGCGGAAGACCCGCCGTTTGAGATCGATCGGCGTGAACAGGCCGCCGGGGCTGAGCAGCATCTCGGCCTTGCCGAGGAACAGCACGCCGCTGTCGGCCAGCGCGAAATGGAACCGGCCGAGGATCTTGGACTGGGTCTCGGCGTTGAAGTACATGAGCGTGTTACGGCAGGTCAGCAGGTCGATCCGGGAGATCGGGGCGTCCTGTACCAGGTCGTTGCGCCCGAAGATCACCGAGCGGCGCAGATCCTTGCGGAAGCTGAACCGGCCGCCGTTCGGCTCGAAGTAGCGCTCCTGCAGGTCGGACGGCACGGCCTGCATCTCGCGCTCGCCGTACGTCGCCTGGCGGGCCTCGTTGAGCTGCTCCTCGTCCACATCGGTCGCGTAGATCTTGACCCGCTCACGGAACGCGTCCGGCCCGAGCACCTCGGCCAGCGCCATCGCCAAGGTGTACGCCTCCTCGCCGGAGGCGCACCCGGCCGACCAGACCCGGATCGGCGAGTCCGGCGGCCGGGCCAGGATCAGCGGCTCCAGCACCTCGCCCCGCAGGTAGTCCCACGCGTCGGAGTCGCGGAAGAACGCCGTCACGTTGATCAGGATGGTGTTGAACAGCGCGGTGAACTCGTCCGGGTGGACCTGGAGGAAATCCAGATAATCCTGGTAGTCGGCGACGTCGACCTGATTCATCCGCCGATTCACCCGCCGGATCAGACTCGATCGCTTGTAGCCGGTGAAATCGAAGCCCCGCGACTCCTTCAGGTAGACGAGCAGCGCTTCGAACTGCGGATCGGTCGGTTCCATCGGGCCATCCCTACGCGGAGTCTGCCCGGCGACCCTACGCCACTTCGCCCGCCCGGTTGCCGGACGTGGCCGGGCCCTCCTGCGGAACCGACGACCCGACCTGCGCGATGAGCCGCCGGATCGTCTCGCCGGCGGCCTCCGCGTCGGCCGCCATATCGCGGAACCGGGCCCCCGCGGCCTCCCCGGAGTGCCCGGCACCCGCCATGCGCCGGCTCAGCGCCGACTTCTCCTCCAGGGCCCGCAGGGCCATCCAGAGGGCGCCCTCGAGCGCGACCGCCTGCTCGTCGAGGAGGCTCTCCGGCGACCACGCGTGCCCCACCCGGCACCGGTAGCGCGGCATCGGATCGGCCGCGAACTGGAACAGGGCACCGCCGCAGGACGGACAGCCGTACCCGGCCGGCGGGACCGCCAGTTCGTCCGACGTCAGCGCGACCAGGCCGGACATGTCGACCTCGGCGTCCAGCAGATGGTCGGCGGCCCGGCCGGCCGGCAGGTCGGGGAGCTCCACGGCGGCGAGCTCCGCGATCAGGGAACCGAGCTTGGCCGCCGGCCCGGTCTGCGCGGCCGGGCACGAGGCGAGCGCCGCCCGCGGCATCCACGGGTAGAGCGCGTCCGCCGGGTCCTGCACCACCGGCGCGCCGCCCCGGGCGACGATCGCGGCCAGCCCGGCGGCGCCGTCGTCGCGCGAACCGGACAGCACCACGCCGATCGCCCGCCGGCCGAACGCCCGGGCAACCGAGCGGAACAGCGGGTCGACCGCGGGCCGGTGACCGTTCTCGGCCGGTCCCCGGGTGAGCCGGACGTGGCCGTCGAGCGTGAGCAGGTGGTGGTCGTTGGGGGCGACGTAGATCCGGCCGGGGCGCAGCGGCTCGCCGTCGACCGCGGTCGCCGCGGGCAGCGGGCCGTTGCGGTCGAGAATCGCCGGAAGGGCGCTCGGTGCGTCCCGGGGCAGGTGCAGCACCACCAGAACGGACCCGGGATAGCCCGCCGGAAGGCCCGACACCAGGGCACGCAGCGCCTCGACGCCACCCGCTGAGGCGCCGACCGCAACGATGTCCCGGTGCTCTGCCACGCGGCCTCCTCGAAAAACGTCCGTCTCGGATACCCCGAGTACCCCGCCGATAACGACCGAAGCCCAGTGCGGCCCACACCACCTTGCCACCAGTGGCCGGGAAACCGCCCACCGCGGCGCCAGACTCTCGACCAACGTCAATCCCCGGCCGGTGGCCGGGCCGGCATTCGGGCCGGTCCCGCGCCGGGGCTCGCCCGCCGTCGGCCGGATCGGCCGGAGGCGGCGACCGCTAATCGGACTCCCGCTGGGTCCGCGCGATCTCCCGGTCGACCTCCGCCTGCTCACGACGGTCGCGCTGCGCCTCGGCCCGCAACACCACCTCGCTGCGCTCGAGCCTCGCCCGCGACCGCTCCAGGGCCTCGCGGCCCTCCTCGATCAGGGCCGAGGTCTCCTCGACCCGCGCCCGGCTGCGGTCGTGCACGCTCCGCCGGCGCTCGTCGAGCCGCCCCTCCCGGGCGTCGAGCCGCTCCTCGCGCTCATCGGCGACGCGATCCCGCTGCTCAGCGACCCGATCCCGCTGCTCAGCGACCCGGTCACGCTCGTCCGCGACCCGATCCCGCTGCTCAGCGACCCGGTCACGCTCGTCGGCAACCCGGTCCCGCGGACGCGTCACCCGGTCACGCTCGTCCGCCTCCGAGTCACTCACGCCGTCCACGCTACGACCGGGCCGGTCCGGCGTCACCTGTCCGGCGCTCCCCACGGCTTCAGTTGCGGACGCCCGCCCGGGTGACGCACCGTCGAACCGGCGGCCGCGGTCGCCCGGCGGGCCGCGGCGGCCGGGTCGTCGCCGCACAGCAGGGCGACGGTCAGCGCGGCCACGAACGAGTCTCCGCCACCGGTCGTGTCCACGACCGGGCCGTCTTCGACCGGAACCGGCAGGTCGCCCCTCGGCCCAGACGAACCGGTTGCCCTCCCCGGTCGCCACCCCCGCCCGGACGTTTCCCATCCGCGTCCACGGGGAACGCGGCCGTCCATGACGCGCGAGATGAATCGCCGCCGGGGCGAGTCCGAACGGCAACGCTGGGACCGCAACTTCGCCGACCTGCTGCAGGAGCTGCGGGTGGCGCAGACCGGCGTGCAGATCCTGTTCGCCTTCCTGCTGACCCTGCCGTTCAGCAACGGCTTCCCGAAGACGACCGAGTTCCAGAAGATCATCTACATCGTCGCGCTGATGTGCGCCGCGTTCGCGACCGCGATGATCATTTCGCCGGTGGCGTTCCACCGGGCGCTGTTCCGCCAGGGCCGCAAGCCGGAGCTGGTCCGCTACGCGCACCGGATGGCCACCGCCGGCCTCGGCTTCCTGCTGCTGGCGATGGTCGCCAGCATCATGCTGATCGTCGCCTACCTCCTGTCGACCTGGATCGCGGCGATCCTCACCGCGGTGGCCGCGGCGGGTTTCCTCACCTTCTGGGCGATCGTCCCGGTGATCCGCCACACCTGGATCGACGAGGACGCCGAGGAGGAGGATGAAGAGGTGAACTCGGACGAGGGCGACCACGCGGCCGCGGTCCGCGACCTCCCCTAATAAGGGTCGCCGGTACCGGGCAACCGGCCGCGCAGCATGCCCCCGGGCCGCCCCGGCAGGTCCGGATCTCCCGACAGCGGCGGGCTCGGGGCGTCGGCCCGGTCGGCCATCCCGGCGACCAGCTCGCGGAGCGCCTCGAGGGCATCCCGCCGCGGCGCCCAGCCGAGTTCCTCCCGCGCCCGGGCACACCACATCAGGGGCGCCTTCAGCGCCAGAGCAACCCAGCCGGCGTCGATCGGCTGCAGGCGCAACCACCAGCTGAGCGCGGCGGCGCCGGCCAGTGCCGGGCCGGGCACCGGCACGCGTACGCCGTGGAAAGCGCCCGCCGCCACGCGCGGGTCGAGGACCGGCCCGGCCGCGATGTTGAAAGCGCCCCGCACGTCGGCGGTCAGAACCTTCGCGTACGCGTCGGCCACGTCGTCGGCGTGCACGGCCTGCAGCCGGAGCCGCGGATGGTCGGGCACCACCGGGATCCGCTGGTAGCGCAGGAGGCGGGCGGGCAGCAGCGGCCCGGCGAAGTACCGCGCGATCTCGGTGCCGGCCGCCCGCTGGAAGATGAGGCCCGGCCGCAGCCGGACGACCCGCAGCGTCGGGTGGTCCGACTCGACCTCGTCGAGCATCCGCTCGACCAGCGCCTTGTGCCGGCTGTAGGACGAGCGGGGCACGCCGTTGCGCGGGTAGCCCTCGGTCACGAAGGCATCCTTGGGGCCGGCCGAGTAGACCCCGACCGAGGACGCCTGCACCAGCGCGCCCACCCCGGCCTGCACGGCGGCTCGGGCGATCTCGCGGGCGCCGAGCACGTTGGTGCGGAACAGCCGCCGCGAGTCGTGGCTGGGCTGGATCTGCCAGGCCAGGTTGACCACGGCGTCGGCGCCCCGGAAGACCTCGGTCAGCCGGCCCGCCGCGTCCTCCCCGGCCACGTCGACCGAGTGCCACTCCACGCCCCGATAGACACCGGTCGCCTCCGGCCGGCGCCGGGAAACCCCCACCAGCTCCCCGGAGGGCTCGGACTGCAGGCGGCGCAGCAGGGCCGTACCCGCGTTACCGGTGGCTCCGACGATCACAACTCGCATAGTTCACGCCGTACCCGCAACGCGACGTCCTACGCCGCGAGATTGAGACGGGACCGAGCGGGGTACGTCGCGGCCCCGTGACGAATTCGCGGATCGGCGTCGTGGTCATCACCCACCGGCGCAAGTACGAGGCGCTCGAGGCGGTCGCCCGCCTGACCGACCTGCCGGAGCGGCCGCCGATCGTGCTGGTCGACAACGGTTCCGGCGACGGCACCGCCGAGGCCGTCCGCGACAAGTTCCCGCAGGTCGACGTCCTCGCCCTCGACCACAACGCGGGCGCCGTCGGCCGTAACCTGGGCGTCGGGCGGCTCGACACGCCCTACATCGCGTTCTGCGACGACGACACCTGGTGGGAACCGGGCAGCCTGGCCGCCGCCGTCGAGGCCCTCGACGCCCACCCGCGCCTGGCCGTCGTGAACGCCCGCATCGTCGCCGAGCCGGGCGGCCGGGAGGACCCGATCGTCGCCGAGCTGCGCGACTCCCCCGTCCCCGGCCCGGACTGGCTGCCCGGCCCGGCACTCGGCAGCTTCCTGGCCGGCGCGGCAGTGGTGCGGCGCGAGGCGTTCGAGTCCGCGGGTGGTTTCAGCGAACGGCTGTGGCTCGGCGGCGAGGAGGAGCTGCTGGCGACCGATCTGCTGAGCGAAGGCTGGGAGATCTGCTATCTGGACCGGCTGACCGTGCACCACGCAGCCTCGCCGCAGCGGGACGCCACCCGACGGCGCCGCGACGGCCTGCGTAACACCCTCTGGTTCACCTGGCTGCGCCGGCCGGCCGGGCCGGCCCTGCGCCGTACGTTCTTCCTGGCGCGCACCGCGCCGCGCGACCGGACGACGTTTCTCGCCTGGTGGGACGCCGTCCGCGGGCTTCCCTGGGTACTCGCCGGCCGCCGGGCCCGCCCGAAGGCGGTCGAGCGACGACTGGCGCCTCTCGACGCCGCCCAGCGCGCCTCGAAAGCCCGGCGCTACGTCTGACGCATAGAAGCGCGCCGCACGGGCATCCGGGCGCTATGACCACACCTACCAACGAGTTCGCCGTCGTCACCGGGGCTTCGAGCGGCATCGGGTTCGAGCTCGCCCGGCAGTTCGCCGAGCACGGCTACGACCTGCTGATCGCGGCCGAGGACGACGCCATCGAGCAGGCCGCCGCCGGTCTCCGCCGGGACGGCCGGAATAAGGTCATCGCCGTGCGGGTCGACCTCGCCACCTACGAGGGCGTGGAGAAGCTCTATGCCGCGATCCTCGAAACGGGCCGCGACGTCGACGCGCTGGCCCTCAACGCCGGCCGGGGCATCGGCGGCGGGTTCGTCGACGGCACCGAGCTGGCCGACGAGCTGAACGTCATCGCCGTCAACGTCACCTCGACGGTGCACCTGGCCAAGCGGGTCATCCCCGGCATGGTGCACCGCGACGCCGGCCGCGTGCTGTTCACCTCGTCGATCGCGTCCACGATGCCCGGCACCTATCAGGCCGTCTACAACGCGTCGAAGTCGTTCGTGCAGTCGTTCACCGAGGCGCTTCGGGCCGAGCTGAACGACTCGAACGTGTCGATCACCTCGCTGATGCCCGGGCCGACCGACACGAACTTCTTCCACCGCGCCGAGATGGACGACACCCGGGTCGGCGCGGGCAAGAAGGACGACCCGGCCCAGGTCGCGAAGCAGGGCTTCGAGGCGCTGATGAAGGACAGGGAGAAGGTCGTCGCCGGTTCGGCCAGGACCAAGGCCCAGGACGCGATGTCGAAGGTGCTCCCCGACCGAGCCAAAGCGGAGATGCACCGCAAGATGGCCGAGCCGGGGTCAGCGTCCTCGGACTGATCAGGGCTTCAGCACCACTTTGATGCAGCCGTCCCGCTTCTGCTTGAACATCTCGTAGGCATCGGGCGCCTCGGCCAGGGGCACCCGGTGTGTCACCAGGTCGTCCACCCCGAGCGGGTCGCCGTCACCGGTGAGCAGCGGCATGATGTCGTCGACCCAGCGCTTCACGTGGGCCTGCCCCATCCGCAGGGTCACGCCCTTGTCGAACAGTTCCATCATCGGGAACGGGTCGGCCTCTCCCCCGTACACGCCGATGACCGAGATCGTGCCGGCGCGGCGTACGGCGTCGAAAGCGGTGCGCAGCGCACCCATCCGGTCCACGCCGAAGGTTTCGGTCGCCTTGCGGGCCAGCGGATCCGGCAGCATGCCGGCCGCCTTGACCGCGGCCGCCTGGAACGGTGTGCCGTGCGCCTCCATGCCGACGGCCTCGATCACCCCGTCGGCCCCCCGGCCGGCGGTCAGGTCGCGCACCGCCTCCGGCACGTCCTCCACCTTCCCGTAGTCGATCACCTCGATGCCGTTGCGCTCGGCCATCGCCAGCCGCTCGGGCACGTCGTCGACCGCGAGCACCCGCCCGGCGCCGAGGTGCTTGGCGATGCGGGCGCTCATCTGGCCGATCGGCCCGAGGCCGGTCACCAGCACGGTGTCGCCGGGCTGAACGTCCGCGTATCGGGCGGCCTGCCACGATGTGGTCAGGACGTCGGACAGGAACAGGTAGCGTTCGTCCGGGTGCCCGTCCGGCACCTTGATCGGCCCGAACTGCGCCTGCGGCACCCGCAGATATTCGGCCTGGGCCCCCGGCACCTGGCCGTACAGCTTGGTGTAGCCGAACAGCGCCGCGCCCTTACCCTGGCCCCTCACCTGGGTCGTCTCGCACTGCGCGAAGAAGCCCCGGCGGCACATCCAGCAGTGCCCGCAGGAGATGTTGAACGGTATGACCACCCGGTCGCCGGGCTTGAGGTGGGTGACCTCCGGCCCGACCGCCTCGACGACGCCCATCGGCTCGTGCCCGAGGATGTCGCCCGGATCGATGTACATGCCCAGGACGTCGTAGAGGTGCAGGTCGGAACCGCAGATCGCGGTCGAGGTCATCCGCACGATCGCGTCGGTCGGTTCTTGAATCGTCGGGTCGGGGACGGTCTCGACCGAGACCTTGCCCGTGCCCTGCCAGGTCAATGCACGCATGCGACCCCGGGTACCCGCCGTGACGCCGAACCCACGTGGATTCGGCCCGGCGCTTTCCGGGTATCCGCCGTCCGTGTCGATCATCGAGGCTCCCGACCTGCCGCTGCCCGGCCACGGGCGGACCCTCGAGCGCTTGCGGGGGCTCACCGCGCTGGGCCGGGCCGATCTCGTCGCCGCCCGGCTCGGTGAGGGCCATGCCGACGCCGTTGCCATCCGCGCCGAGCTGGGCGACGCCCCGCCGGGCGACCCCCCGCCGGGCGAGCGCTGGGGTGTCTGGGCGGCGGCTCCTTCTTCCGTACGCGCGGTCGCCGCCGAGGACGGCTGGCGGCTGACCGGGGACCGGCCGTGGTGCTCGGGTGCCGAGTGGTGCACCCACGCGCTGGTGACCGCGGCCGCGCCGGACGGGATCCGGTTGTTCGCCGTCGCCAACGAGGCGCCCTTCGCGGAGCCGCTGGACGGCACCTGGCCCGCTGTCGGCATGGCGGGCAGCGACAGCCGGACGGTCCGGTTCACCGGCGCGCCCGGCCGCCCGCTCGGCGGCCCCGGCGACTACGTCGACCGTCCCGGCTTCTGGCACGGTGGGATCGGCGTGGCCGCGGTCTGGTTCGGCGGCGCCCTCGGGGTCGCCGACACGTTGCGCTTCTCGTCGAAGGAGTTGTCACCGCACGCGCTGGCCCACCTCGGCGCGGTCGATGTGGCGCTGGGTGCGGCCGGCTGCGTACTGGATTCGGCGGCGGCCACGATCGACGCCTCACCGGCCGAGAATCAGCACCGGCTCGCCCTGCGCGTGCGGGCGACGGTCGAGATGGCCGCCACGTCCGTGCTCGACCGGGTGGGACGCGCGCTCGGCGCCGGGCCGCTCTGCCAGGACGCCGGCCACGCCCAGCGGGTCGCCGACCTGACCGTCTACCTCCGTCAGTCCCACGCCGAGGGCGATCTGGAACAGCTGGGCCGTCTGCTGATCGCCGAGGACCGGCCGTGGTGAGGCCGATCGACGTCGCGGGAGGCACCCCCGAGGCGGATTGGAAGTCCCTGCCGGTGTTTCCGGCGCTCGCGCTGGATCCGGCCGGCCCGCCGCTGGTCGTCGCGCCGCACCCGGACGACGAGATCCTGGGCGTGGCCGGGCTGATGGCGATGCTGGGCAAGGCCGACCTGGCCGCGGTGACCGACGGTGAGGCGTCCCACCCGGGCTCGGCCGTTCACACGCCGGCGTCGCTGTCGGCGATCCGGCGGGCCGAGACCGCGGAAGCGTTGTCCCGCCTGGGTCTGGCGGCCTCGGCGGTGCACCGGCTCGGCCAGCCGGACGGCGGCATCGACGAGGACGCGGTCCGCGCCGCGCTCGTCCCGCTGCTCTCCCCCGGCCGCTGGTGCCTGGCCACCTGGCGCGAGGACGGCCATCCCGACCACGAGGCGGTCGGCCGGGCCGCCGCCCGGGCGTGTTCGGACACCGGCGCGCGCCTGCTCGAATACCCGATCTGGATGTGGCACTGGGCCGGCCCGGGCGACCCGGCGGTGCCGTGGGAGCGGGCCCGCACCGTCGACCTGACGCCCTCGGCCGCCGCGGCCAAGGCCGCCGCGATCGCCGCGTTCCCGAGCCAGATCGCGCCCCTAGGCCCGGACCCGGCCGACGCCGCGGTCCTCCCGCCCAACGTGCTCGACCACTTCGTCCGCCCGTTCGAAACGGTGTTCGTGTGACCACCCCGCTCAGCTACTTCGAGGCCCTGTACACCGCGAATCCCGACCCGTGGAGCTTCGAGACCCGCTGGTACGACACCCGCAAACACGCGCTGACCGCCGCCGCGCCGACCAGGCCGCACTACCGATCGGCGTTCGAACCGGGCTGCTCGACCGGCCGCCTGACCGCCCTGCTGGCCCCGCGCTGCGACCACCTCCTGGCCGTGGACGCCGTCCCCGCCGCCGTCGAGGCCGCAACGGCCCGGCTCGCCGCGACGCCGCACGTGACCGTCGGCCAGGCGCACCTCCCCGCGGACTGGCCGGCCGGCTCCTTCGACCTGATCGTGCTCTCCGAACTGGCCTACTACTTCGACGACGCCGACCTGACCACGTTGCTGGACCACGCCACCGACTCGCTCGAGCCCGGCGGCGACCTGGTCGCCGTCCACTGGCGCTGGCCGGTCGCCGAACACTTCCGCTCCGGCGACGAGGTGCACGCCGCGCTGGCCGCCCGGCCCGGGCTCGCCCGGCTGTCCCGCCACGAGGAGGACGACTTCCTGCTCGAGGTCTTCACCCGGGTGCCGCCGGCGGCCCGGTCGGTCGCCCAGCGCGAGAACCTGGCGTGACCCCGGCCCGCCTCGCCGTCGTCATCCCGGCCCACAACGAGCACCTCCTGCTGCCGGCGTGCCTGCACAGCGTCTTCGCGGCCCCGGCACCGGTGCCGGTCGAGGTCATCGTGGTCGCCGACGCGTGCACCGACGACACCGCGGCGCTCGCCTCGGCGGCCGGCGCCTCGGTGGTCACCGTCGCCGCCCGCAACGTCGGCCGGGCCCGCGACGCCGGCATGCGGCACGCCCTGCGCACCGGCCCGGAAGGCCTCTGGCTGGCCACCACCGACGCCGACAGCCGCGTCCCGCCGGGCTGGCTGCGCTGGCACCTCGCTCATTTTCGCGGCGGCGCCGACCTGCTGGCCGGAACGGTCATCGTCGACGACTGGTCGTCCTGGCCGCCCGACCTCCCGGCCCGCTATGAGCGCCGCTACCGGTCCGAGCCGCTGCACCCCCACGGCGCCAACATGGGAATCTCGGGTCAGGCTTACCGCCGCGCCGGCGGCTTCCCTCCGGTACGCCACGGTGAAGACGTCGCGCTGCTCACCCGCGTACGGCACAAGGAAGGCCACATCGTGGCCGACGCCTCCTGCCCGGTGGTGACCAGCGCCCGCCGGCAATCGCGGGCCCCGGACGGGTTCGCCGCCCACCTGGCCGCCATGGCCGCCCAGCCGATCGGCGGTACCGTCGACGGACGGCGGGGACGGTCGTCACGCCTTTCCTGATCCGTGGTCAGCTCAGTTCGGGTGGGAGTGTCCCGGTAAGCCAGGCGAGTTCGTTGTCGCGAATGAAGATGGAATCACTCGCCGTACGATCCACGGGCCAGCGGTGGAAGGCCTCTAACGCCTGCACGTACGCGTCGGCGCTTTCCCGGCTCGGCCGGGTGATGAGCCGCCGGGCGAGGTCACCGTATCCGTCCGGTAGGCGGTCCAGCGTGGCCAGTGTCGCGTCGAGGTATTTCGGCCCGCGGAAGAGTTTCCGATTCAGCGCGAGCAGTGCCCGCCCGCCGGCGCCTACCGTGTGCACGGCGGCGTGATGCAGCAGGAACGTGTTGTCCAGCGCGACGGCTTCGCGCAGAAAGTCGGTTCCGTGCAACCGGACCTGGGAGATGAACGATGCGGCCCGGCCTTCCCAGACCGTCGCCGGGAGCACTGGGATCGCGGCCACCAGTTCGGCGATGTCGTAACCATCGCGGGCCCAGGCCACCCGGGCGCCTTCGAACGACGCGCGAACCGGGTCGTCCCCGCGCTCGGCCGCCGCCCGCAGGAACGCGACGGTGGCGAGCTTGACGTCGACATAGCCGCCCGGATAGTCCGCATCGGAGCGTTCGATGAAGATCACACGATCGGCGGCGATGGCCGAACCGAACACGTCATCGGGGACGACCAGATAGACGTCGACGTCCGAGTCGGGTCGTTCGGTGCCGAGAGCAACCGATCCCACGACGATGACCGCGATCGTGTCCGGGTCGGCCTTCACCCGTCGCACGTACGCCCGTAGGGCGTCCTCGTGGTGCTCCATAAAACGCGCAATATACCTCCGCGTGGCGCCGGCCGGGTCAGAGGATCGGCTTGCCTCCGGTCACCGGGATCACGGCGCCGGAGATGTAGCTCGCCTCGTCGGAGGCCAGCATGACGTAGACCGGGGCGAGCTCCTTGGGCTGACCGGGGCGGCCCAGCGGGGTGTTCTTGCCGAACTCGGCCACCTGCTCGGGCGGCATCGTGGACGGGATCAGCGGCGTCCAGATCGGGCCCGGCGCCACCGCGTTGGCCCGGATGCCGCGGTCGCCCAGGAGCTGGGCCAGACCGGCCGTGAAGTTGGCTATGGCGCCCTTCGTGGTGGCGTACGGCAGCAGGGTCGGCTTGGGCTGGTCGTAGTTGACCGAGCTGGTGTTGATGATGGAGGCGCCGGCGTGCAGGTACGGCAGGGCGTTCTGCACCAGCCGGAACATCGCGGTGATGTTCAGGTCGAAGGTGTACCGCCACTCCTCGTCCGGGATCTCCTCGACCGTCTGGTGGGTCATCTGGAAGGCGGCGTTGTTGACCAGGATCTCGAGACCGCCCAGGCGCTGCACCGTCTGCTCGATGACGTCGCGGCAGTGGTCGCGGTCGGTGAGGTCGCCGGGCAGGAGCAGGGCCTGGCGACCGGCCTTCTCGACGTAGGAGGCGGTCTCGCGGGCGTCCTCGTGCTCGTCGAGATAGGAGATGGCCACGTCGGCACCCTCGCGGGCGAAGGCGATGGCCACCGCGCGGCCGATGCCGCTGTCGCCGCCGGTGATGAGGGCGTGTTTGCCGGCCAGGCGGCCGCTGCCCTGGTAGCTGTCCTCGCCGTGGTCGGGGCGCTCGCGCATCGCGGCCAGCGTGCCGGGCGGCTCCTGCTGACGCTCGTGGTCGGTCACTGGGACTCCTTTGAAGATCGGCCCGGCCCGTCCCCACCCGCTCGGGGCGGGGACGAGCCGAGCACCTGGTCAGGTAAGCGACGCCGGGAAGCGGTCCCAGACGCGGTGGTCGGCGAGCAACTCGCGTACGGCGTTGAAGGCCGCCGGGCCGTCTCCTGCCGTGACCACCCCGGGGGTGCCGGCCGCGCCGGTCTGTTCGAGCAGGGCCGTGCCGTCGCCCCAGGCGCCGATGGCCTTGGCGTGCCGCCAGGCCTCGTCGATGAGCAGCTGCACGCGCGGGTCGACCGGCGCGGCGCCCGGGGCGCCGGCCTTGGCATCGCGGGCCGGGATGGCGCCGGGTGCGGGAGGCGGCGCGGCGCCGATGAGGACGGCGTCGAACTCGACCGATCGTGCGGTGTCGAAGGTGCGCTGGATGCCGGGGCCGCCGTGCGCCCCGATGACAAGCGGGACCATCCCGGCCGCCAGTACCGCCTCGCTCAGGGCGGAATCCGGGTCGGCCACGATGCCCACGACCCGGCCGTCGACCGGCCACGACCGGCCGAGCTGGGACAGCGCGGGGCTCGGCGTCACGTCGACCGGGTCGGTGCGGGGCGCCGGCGCGGGCCGGCCGAGACCGGTCGCCACCTGCTCGCACAGCACCGGGTCGATCTCGGCCAGGCACTGCAGCTGCCGCTGTTTGATGGCCTGTTCGTAGCACTTGCCGAGTTCGAAGGTGTAGGCCGCGACGATGTGTTCCTTCTCGACCGGCGACATGCTCAGCCAGAACAGCCGGGCCTGGCTGAAGTGGTCGTCGAAGGAGGCCGGGTTCTGCCGGATCTTCGGGGCCTCGGCGACCCTCACCGGCACGTCGAGGAAGCCGTCCGGGTCGGGGAACGGGTTGCCGCCGTCGAGCGAGTTCGGCCGGTAGGGCGCCACTCCCGCGTGCACGGCGTGCTGGTGGAAGCCGTCGCGCAGCATGTCGTTGACGGGCGCGTGCGGGCGGTTGACCGGGATCTGCTCGAAGTTCGGCCCGCCGAGGCGGGTGAGTTGCGTGTCGACGTACGAGAAGAGGCGTCCCTGCAGCAGCGGGTCGTTGGTGACGTCGATGCCGGGCGGCAGGTGGCCGAGGTGGAACGCGACCTGTTCGGTTTCGGCGAAGAAGTTGGTCGGCACCTTGTTCAGCACCATCCGGCCGACCGGCTGCACCGGGGCGAGCTCCTCCGGCACGATCTTGGTCGGGTCGAGCAGGTCGATGCCGGCGAAGGTCTCCTCGGGGTTGTCCGGGAACACCTGCAGGCCGAGCTCCCACGCCGGGAACGCGCCGGCTTCGATCGCGTCGTAGAGGTCACGCCGGTGGAAGTCGGGGTCGACGCCGCTGATCAGCTGCGCCTCCTCCCAGGTCAGCGAGTGCACGCCGAGCGCCGGCTTCCAGTGGAACTTCACCAGCACGGTCTCGCCGGCCGCGTTGACGAGGCGGAACGTGTGGACGCCGAAGCCCTCCATGGTCCGGTAGGAGCGCGGGATGCCCCGGTCGGACATGTTCCACATCGTGTGGTGCTGGGCCTCGGTGTGCAGGGAGACGAAGTCCCAGAACGTGTCGTGCGCGCTCTGCGCCTGCGGGATCTCCCGGTCGGGGTGCGGCTTGCCGGCGTGGATGATGTCCGGGAACTTGATCGCGTCCTGGATGAAGAACACCGGGATGTTGTTGCCGACCAGGTCGAAGTTGCCCTCGTCGGTGTAGAACTTGGTGGCGAATCCGCGGGTGTCGCGCACGGTGTCGGCCGAGCCGCGCGAGCCGAGCACGGTCGAGAAGCGGACGAAGACCGGGGTCTCCTGGTCCTTCTTCAGGAAACTGGCGCGGGTCAGCGACGAGGCGGTTCCGTAGCCGGTGAACACGCCGTGGG
The DNA here is from genome assembly GCF_040682075.1 of Actinoplanes sp. NPDC051411. Taxonomy (NCBI): domain Bacteria; kingdom Bacillati; phylum Actinomycetota; class Actinomycetes; order Micromonosporales; family Micromonosporaceae; genus Actinoplanes; species Actinoplanes sp. NPDC051411. The sequence continues at coordinate 28,961 of NZ_JBFBAD010000051.1, forward strand.
CGCCGGCCCCGCGCGCGTGCACGACCCGCTCGGGGATCCGCTCGTGGTCGAAGTGCGTGATCTTCTCGCGGAAGTGGTGGTCCTGCAGCAGGATCGGGCCGCGCGGTCCGGCCTTCAGCGAGTGGTCGGTGTCGCGCAGCCGCGTCCCGTCGCCGGTGGTCAGGAACTCGCCCTGCTGGCCGTAGGCGGTGACCGGGCAGCCGGTGACCGCGCCGGTCGGGGTCCGCGGCTCGGGCGCGCCCTGTTCCGGCTTCGGCGGCAGAGGTTCGGCCGGCGTGGTCGGCTCGTCGACCGACGGCGTGCCGCTGCCGGGTGCGCCGGGAATCTTCGGCGATGCCTTACGGGAATTCATGGGCGGGCAGCTCCTCACGGCAAAATACGGATCCGCCTGGCATACCCGGCAAATACCGCCTCTAACGCCCCGCCTGCCGTCAGTCGGCCACCACGAGGGCCTGCGGGGCGGCCGCCTTCATCCGGGTGCGCAGCCACTGCAGTTGGACGGCGATGTCGGCCCCGCCCTCGGCGGCCAGCTTCGCGAGGTCGTCGTCCCGGATGCCGCGGGCGGCCTGCTCGACGACGGTCCAGCAGATATCGCACTCGGCGGTCATCAGATAGAGGTCCTGGAGGTCGCGCAGCAGGCCGAGACCTCCGCCGCGGGTGCCCCGGAACAGTTCCGAGTGCAACCGCTCCGGCTCGTCGGGGGCCTCTTCGGCGTACGTCCGGGCGAATGACCGCACCTCGCGGGACCAGTGCTCGCAGCGCGCGGCCCGCTGTTCCGCGAGGTGCGCGATGTCGGCCTCGGCCGCGTGCCCGGCCGCGACCTGCCGGAGGGCGTCGGCCATCACCGCGTGCGCCCGGTCGAGAAGACCGAGGTAATGGGCCAGGTGCATCGGTTACGCCTTCTTTCGTACGCGCACGGCCGCCAGCTTGAACAGAGGTTGCTTGGACACCGGGTCCCAGGCGGTGATCGTGAGCTCGTTGGCCGCCTGTTCGGCGTAGTGGAACGGCACGAAGACCGTGCCCGGCCGGATCCCGCACAGCCGGGCGGGTGCCTCGATAGCTCCTCGGGGCGATTCCACGCGTACGCCATCGCCGTCGGCGACGCCGAGCGCGAGCGCGTCGCTGGGATGGAGTTCCACCCAGGCCTGCGGGGCGGCGTCGTTCAGTTCGGGCACCCGGCCGGTCTTGGTGCGGGTGTGGAACTGGGTGAGCGTCCGGCCGGTGGTCAGCAGCAGCGGGAACTCGTCGCCCGGGATCTCCGGCGCGGGCGTGAAGTCCTCGGTGAGCAGGAACGCGCGGCCGCCGGGCTGTTTGGCCCGGTGCTGTTCGGCGGTGAATTCGGCGCCGGTGCTCAGGTCCTGGCCGTAGGTCTCGCAGTAGTCGGAGTCGGTGTTGAAGACACCGTCGGTGTAGAGGCGCTCGCCGCCCCACTGCAGGCCGGAGCCGCCGCGCAGCTTTTCGTAGGTGATCTCGCTGTAGTCGCAGGGCCGTCCGGCCGAGCACCGCTGCCACGCCTGGTAGGCCGACGAGGCGTCATGCCACTTGACGAGCGGGTCGCCGTCGCGGTCGCGGAAGTCCATCCGGGCCGCGTAGTCGAGGAAGATGTCGAGGTCGGCCCGGGCCTCGCCGGGCGGCTCGACCGCCTTCTCGGACAGGTGCACGGTGCGGTCGGCGTTGGTGAAGGTGCCGGTCTTCTCGCCCCAGGTCGCGGCCGGCAGCACCACGTCGGCGAACTCGGCGGTCTCGCTCAGGAAGACGTCCTGCACGACCACGAACAGCTCCGGCCGGGCCAGAATGCGGCGGATGCGGGCGAGGGCGGGCAGCGAGACGGCCGGGTTGGTGGCGCTGATCCAGAGCAGTTCGATCGAGCCCTGCTCGGCGTAACGCCAGATCTGCATCGCGTGGGTCGGCGGCGACCAGTGCGGAATCGTGTGCCGGTCGACGTTCCACAGGTCGGCGAGCTCCTGGACGTGCGCCGGGTTGTCCCAGTTCCGGAAGCCCGGCAGGTCGCCGTCGGCCCCGCACTCGCGCGTGTTCTCGGCGGTGGGCTGGCCGTTCATCTGCAGCACGCCGGCGCCCGGCCGGCCGATCATCCCGCGCAGCAGGTGCAGATTGTTGACGCCGACGGCCGCCGCAGTGCCCTGATGGGACTGGTAGAACCCCTGGAGCACCGTGGACAGCAGGGCCCCGGCGTGGCCGATCAGCTCGGCCGCCCGTTCGATGTCGCCGGCATCCAGCCCGCAGATCTCGGCCACCCGCTCTGTTCGGGAACCGTCGACGGCCTTTTCCAGGTCGTCGTAGCCGAGCGTGTGCGCGGCCACGAAGTCGTCGTCCACCCAGCCGCGCTGGATGACGAGGCGGAGCAGGCCGTTGAGCAGAGCCAGGTTGGTGCCGGGCCGGACCGGCAGGTGCAGGTCGGCCTCCCGGGCCACCGGCGTGGTTCGCGGGTCGACCGCCAGCATGGCCGGCGGGTTGGCGCCGTGCCGCCGGTCGAGCATGCGCATCCAGAGGACGGCCTGCGTCTCGGCGACGTTGTGCCCCCACAGGGCGATCGTGTCGCAGTGATCGACATCGGTGTAGGACGCCGGCTGACCGTCGGTGCCGAAGCTGGCCTTGAGCGCGGACGCCGAGGTCGCCGTGCACAGCCGGGTGTTGCCGTCCATGTGCGGGGTGCCGAGGCCGGCCTTCCCGATCACGCTGAGCGTGTAGTACTCCTCGAGGAAGAGCTGTCCGCTCGTATAGAAGCCGAACCGGCCCCAGCCGCCCCGCTTGTCGAGCAACTCCTTCGACTTCGCGACGATCCGGCCCATCGCGGTGTCCCAGCTCGCCTCGACCAGGCGGCCGTTCTCCCGCACCAGCGGCCGGGTCAGGCGGTCCTCACTGAGATTCGCCTTCCAGCCGTAGACGTCCTTCGGGTCGAGACGGCCCCGGTTGACCCGGTCGACCGCCCGCCCGCGGACGCCGACCAGCCGGCCCGCGCGGGTCCCGATGTCGATGCCGTCACCGTTGGAGTGCAGCAGCGAGGCCGACTGCGTCCACCGGTCGGGCTGCTCGACCGTGAACTCGTCCACCCGTACCGGCCACTGGTCGCCCCGGCCGTACGGCGTCCGGTCACCCCACCGGTCTTTCGTCGGCGCGTACTGGTCCATGCGAACCGCTTACCACCGCCGCGCCGCCCTCAAACCGGTCCGCCCGGTCGCAGTTCGCCATGATCGCGTCGTGGACGTACTGCGACAGACCGGGCGCCATGTCGTCGTAGTTGCGGCCGCTGCGCTGGTTCGCCCGATACAACACCGCCAGCTCGCGGTGCTTGTCGTAGTCGCAGTCGTGGAACCAGCGGTCGGTGTGCCGCCGCAGCTCCTCGGCCAGGTCCATGACCGCCGGGTCGGTGGCCGGCACGCCGCGGCCCATGCCGTCGGCGAGGCCCCGATGGATGGCGTGCAGTTCGTCGCGCAGTTTCAGCCAGTCCTGTTCGGTGTAGCTCGCCGTCCGCAGCTGGCGCTGCGCGAACGAGGCCTGGTGACCCCACCGCCGCTCGGCCTCGTCCAGGTGGTCGAGAAGCCGGTCGCCGCCCCACACCTTGCGCCGCTCCTCCGGCGTCAGGCGGATGCCCCCTTTGCGGGCCGCCAGCTCCCGGTCGATGACCGCGAGCATGGCCCGCGACCGGGCGATCCGCTGCTCGACCATCGTCCGCTGCCGGCGCAGATGCCCCTCGTCGGTGATCTGCGGGTTGGACACGACCTCCGCGATGTCGCCGAGGTCCAGATCCAGCTCCCGATAGAAGAGGACACGTTGCAGAAGGGCGATGTCGGCCTCGGTGTAGAGGCGGTAGCCGGCCGGGCTGCGGCTGCTCGGCCGCACGAGCCCGATCTGGTCGTAGTGGTGCAGGGTCCGCACCGACACCCCGGTCATCTCGGCGGCGACCCCCACCGTGTAATCGTCGGTCATGCCCTCACTCTGCGGCCTGACGTCACGTCAGGGTCAAGAGCGGGCCTTGCGGTCGCTGCGGGCGTTCGCCTTCTGGATCGCCTCGACCAGCTCGGGCTTGGTCATGCGGGAACGGCCGCTGATGTCGAGGCGCTTGGCGATGTCCATCAGGTGCTGCTTGCTGGCGTTCGCGTCGACCCCGCCGGCCGTCTTGGCCTTCGTGTCGCGCCCGCCGGCCGCCTTGGCGTCGCTCGGGCCACGCTTCTGTTTCGGCTCCCAGTGGTCGCCGACCTTCTCGAACGAGTGCTTCACGGCCGAGAACGCCGTACGGTGGGCGCGTTCGCCCTCGCCGTACTCCCGCACCGCGGAGTCGTGGGTCTCGGCGTACGTGTCCTGCGCCTTCTTGGGCGACCGCTTCAAGGTGCTCGGCATATCCTCACGCGCTGGCATGACCTCCGGGTGCCCGCTCGGGCCATCGTTAAACGGGTACGGTGCGGCGATGCGACTGGTAATGGTGCTGGACTGCGTGGACGCCGACGCCCTGGCCGACTTCTGGAGCACCGCGCTCGGCTACCGCCGCGACGCGTTCGGCCACGGCTCCTCGACGGTCGTCCTTCAGGACCCGCAGGGCAACGAGTTCTGCGTGCTGCGGCCGCCGGACGGCGACCCGCGCCTCGCCGAGATCTAGGAAGGCAGCTCGACCGTTTCGCCCCGCCCGATCGGCTGTACGCCGCGGACGCCTTCCCGCGAGGCGCGCTCGAGGAAGCGGGAAAGGGGCGACTTCATCACCTTGTAGTCGTCGTAGTGGACCGGGATCGTGCGGCCCGCCCCGATCAGGCGGGCCAGGCGGGTGCCCTGCGAGTCGTCCATGGTGACCAGCAGGCCGAGCACCCGGGTGCCGCCGAGATGGATGAGCATGGCGTCGATCTCGCCGAACCGGCGCGGGATCTCGGCCAGCCGCGGCAGGCAGAGGGTGTCCCCGGTGATGTAGAGAGTCAGGCCGCGCTGCCCGGCGACCGTGAACTCGACCACCGAACCCATGACGTCGGGCAGCAGCAGGTCGGCGATTCCCGGCCCGTGCCGGCCCGGCACGGCGGTGACCCGCAGCCGCTGGTCGCCGCGCGTCCACTCGTGCGATTCCCAGGTCGGCAGGCCGCGTACGGCCGGGAAATGCCGGCGCAGGCGGCGCTCGGCCTGGGGGGTCGTGATGATCGGAAGAGCGGGGTCGAGGCGGCGGCGTGCGGCCCGGTCGAAGTGGTCGCCGTGCAGGTGCGACAGCAGCATCGCGTCGAGGTCGAGGCCGTCGAGCGGGCCGAGCACCGGGTCGCGCAGGCGCTTGGTCCACAGCCCGTGGCCGAGCGACACCCGGCTCCCGGCGGGCCCGAACGCCGGGTCGGTGAGCAACGTGAAGTCACCGATCCGCAGGAGCACGGTCGCGTTGCCGATGAAGGTGGCGGTGGCAGGCATGGCCGGCGCTTACCCCGCGACCGGCCGATCATGCGACCGGCTGGGACGCGCCGGCCTCGCGGGCGAACTCCAGGACGGTGTCAGCTGAGCCACGCCGCGACCGCGGCGGCCGGGAACTCCTCGCCGTCGCGCAGCGCCCGGATCGCCTTCGCGCTGACCCAGGCCAGCGTCGTGCCGTGGCGGTAGTCCGGATAGCGGGCCAGCATCGCGTCGAAATACCCGGTCGCGCTCGGATCACCGGCCAGCACGGCCTCGGCCTGGCCGAGATAGTCCAGGCTCCCGGCGATGATGCGCCGGGCGTCGTGGTCCAGCGCCCGGTCGCCGTGGCCGGCGACGACCCACCGCGGATCCAGGTCGGCGATCTTGGCGATCGCCGCACGCCATTCCTGTACGCCGGCGGCCGCCGCGTCGCCGAGGTACATGTGGGCGCCGTTGTAGAGCACGTCGCCCGCCACGACGAGGCCGAGCGCCGGGACGTGCACGACCGAACTGTCGGCGCAGTCGCTCGCGCCGACCGGGACCAGGACGATGTCGTCGCCCTCCAGCCGGAAACGGTCGCCCGGGACGGTGGTCGCGGTGACCGGGCTCGCCGGGATCTGGCCCGGGAACAGGGTGTCCCACAACAGCGGGCGTGCCGCCTCGTGGAACCGCATCAGCTCGATGGTCGGGGCGGTCGCCACGACCTGGGCGCCGAACCGCCGGGCGAGCAGGTCGGCGGTGAACCAGTGGTCGCCGTGGCCGTGGGTGATCGCGATGTGGGTCAGGTTCTTACCGCCGGCGGCGATCCAGTCACCCACCGCCTGGGCGTCCGACCGGGTGGTCGGCGGATCGACGAGAACGGCGTCCGCCGTACCGGAAATCAGGGTGACCGCCAACGGCTGGAACCGGCGCTCCTCGCCGTTGGGCAGGCGGCCACCCGGGCCGATCGGCAGCGGATCCAGATGCAGTACGTCATAGTTCATGCCACCAATATGACCGGTCGTTTCAGTCGGCGGAAGCGTCGACTACATCACCTTGACTTCTCTAGACGACCGGTCATATAGGCCGCCGGGCCCGGCACTTCCCCGCAAGCGCCGGGCCCCGGACCGGATCAGTTGTCCGTCACCGCGCCCTTGATCTTGTTGACCACATTGGCGACACCCTGGCCGTGCGCGCCCGCCCCGGTTCCGGGCTTGCCCTTACCCATCGCGCCGTCGTAGGTGACGAACAGCTTCGGGTCGGGCGCCGGGCCGAGCGGCTTGTCGTCGGTGAGCGGCTGGGCGTCCGGCACGTACTCGATCTCCTCGCCGAGCAGTGTCTGGCCGACGGCCCACCGGCCGCGTCCGGCCTGGCTCTCCGGGTCGAAGCTGTAGAACGTCCGGCGGGCGAACTCCTTCTCGACGTCGCCGTTGGAGTTCTCGATCGGGGTGTCGGTGAAGCCGTCCTCGATCAGCGACTCGATGCCGAGCAGCCACTGCTGCTGGTGGTAGGTGTCGCGGGCCAGGTTGAACTGCAGCATGTCCTTGACCCCGCGGTCGTCGGTCATGTTGTAGATACGGCTGGTCTGCAGCCGGCTCTGCGCCTCGGCGGCCACATTGGAGCGGAAGTCGGCCAGCAGGTTGCCGCTGGCCACGATGTAGCCGGCGTTCCACGGCACGCCCTGGCTGTTGGTCGGCATCGGGCCGCCGCCGGTGACGATCGAGTGCTGCGGGTTCTGGCCGCCGAGGACCGCCGCCAGCAGGGGGTTGGCCGCCGCGGCCTTCTCGGTCGCCTCGGCCGGCCCGCCCTCGAGCAGGCGGGCGAGCATGGTCGTGAGCATCTCGACGTGACCGATCTCCTCGGTCGCGATGTCCATGATCATGTCCTTGTACTTGCCGGGTACCCGGCACGACCAGCCCTGCCACAGGTACTGCATCATCACGGTCATCTCGCCGAACTGCCCGCCGATGAGCTCCTGGAGCTTGGCCGCGAAGAACGCGTCCGGCTTCTCCGGCTTGGCCTGGAACTGCAGGTAATCCACGTGCTTGAACATCGAGGTCCGTCCTCCCATGCGATCGGTGTGGCACGGGGTGGGCTACCCGGGTGGCTGGCCCCGTCGGGACCGGTTGTGGCCCGAAAGGGTCAGCCGGGCCGGGCATCCGGGGCGGCATGGTCGTCCTGGATGTCACCCTGCCCCTGCGCCGCCGCGTCGCGCGGGTCGCCCCCTGGTTCGGGCCCGCCTTCGTGGCCGCCATCGCCTACGCCGACCCCGGCAACTTCGCCACCAACTTCACCGGTGGCGCGAGCTTCGGCTACCGCCTGGTCTGGGTGATCGTCGCCGCCAACCTGATCGCGATGCTGATCCAGTCGCTGTCGGCCAAGCTCGGCCTGATCACCGGCCGTGATCTGGCCCAGCTGTGCCGCGACACCCTGCCCCGCCCGGTCTCCCGGTTCCTCTGGGCCCAGGCCGAAGTGGTCGCGATGGCCACCGACCTGGCCGAGATCATCGGTGGTGCGCTCGCGCTGAACCTGCTCTTCGGCATCCCGCTGCCGATCGGCGGCCTGCTCACCTGCGTGGTGGCGTTCGCGTTGCTGGCCCTGCATCAGCGCGGTCTGCGCCGGTTCGAGACGGTGATCGGCGGCCTGCTCGGGGTGATCCTGCTCGGCTTCCTCTACGACGCGCTCCGCGCCGGCACCGACCCGGTCGCGGTGGCTTCCGGACTCGTTCCGTCGTTCGCGGGACCGGACAGCGTCGTGCTGGCCACCGGCATCCTCGGCGCGACCGTGATGCCGCACGTGATCTACCTGCATTCGGCGCTGACGAAATCCCGCGCCGAGGCGGCGGCCGAGGCCCCGGGCGTACGCAAGAGCGCGCTGCGCTGCCAGCGGGCCGACACCCTGCTCGCCCTGGGGCTGGCCGGTGTGATCAACCTCGTGATGCTGACCATCGCCGCGCGCCTGTTCTTCCGAACCGGCACCCCCCGGACGGACAGCCTGGCCGGCATCCACTCCGCGCTCGGCGCCGCCCTCGACCACTGGGCCGCCCTGGCGTTCGCGGTCGCCCTGCTCGCCTCCGGCCTCGCCTCGTCGAGCGTCGGAACCTTCGCCGGGCAGGTGGTCATGCGCGGCTTCATCGGGCGGAGCATCCCGCTGACCGTACGCCGGCTGCTCACCATGACCCCGGCCATGGCCGTCCTGATCGCCGGCGCCGACCCGACCGCGGCCCTGGTCTGGTCGCAGGTCGTGCTCTGTTTCGGCGTGCCGTTCGCGCTGGTGCCGCTGATCTGGCTGACCAGCCGCCGCCGGATCATGGGCGAGTTCCGCAACCACCCGGCCACCACCGTGCTGGCCGGCGCCGCGGCGGCCCTGATCATCGGAATGAACGGGCTGCTGATCCTACATTTTGTGGGTGTTATTTAGGCGAATCGGCGGGAACGCCACGCCTCATGCCGCTTCACAGTAGACCGGCGCTCCCGGCGAGCGCGGCCGCTTCCGTACGGCTGGACACCCGCAGCCGCCGCAGCAACGTAGCGGTCTGCCGTTTCACCGTGCGCTCGGACAGGTGCAGCCGGGCCGCGATGTCCACCGTCGACAGCCCGGCCGCGATCATCCTCAGTAGATCCCGCTCGTCGTCGTTCAGGCGGATCTCGAGGCGCCCGCCTCCGGTCGCACCGATCAGCGCGGCCAGCACGGGCGACGGCAGCACGGCCCAGCCGTCCAGCGCGGCCAGCAGCGGGTTCACCAGATCGCCGGGCTCGCTGCTCTTGGGCAGGAAGCCCTCGGCCCCGGCCCGCAGCGCCTCCACCGCGGCCGCCGGGTCGTCGTCGCCGGACATCGCCAGCACCCGGCTGCGCGGCTCGGCCTGCCGGACCGCCGCGATCGCCCGCAGGCCGCCCGGCGGCGGCATGTGCAGATCGATCAGGACCACGTCGGGCACGGTCCGGCGGACCAGGCCGGCCGCCGACGCGGCGTCGCCGCTGCTCGCGACCACGGTCGCCCGGCCACCGCTCACCTCCGGCAGCAGCAGCTCCAGGCCACGTACGAAGAGGGGATGATCATCGATGAGGACGATCCGCATGTGCGTACGCATGCCGCACGCATGCCCCGCCCCGGCCGCATCATGCGGCTGACCCGCAAGGCCGCCGACCCGGCCGGAAAGCTGCTGCTGCGCAGCGTCTGCCACGAGCTGCGGCCGCCGATCGCCACGCTGTCGTCGCTCGCCCGGGCGCTGGAGGCCCAGCCGTGCCCGGACCGCCGGGCCGAGATGGCCCGGCTCGCCACCGAGTACGCCGCCCACGCCCTGTCGGTGATCGCCGAGGCCGACGCCATCGCGGCCGGGCTGTCCGACCGTTCCGGCGACGCCGCCCCACTGGCCCGGCTGCTGCCCGGCGTGGCCGCCACCGCACCGGCCGGCCGGCTGTCGACAGTGGTCACCCCGGCCGCCGCCCGCTGGCCGGTGCACGTCCAGCACACCCGGCAGATCCTGATCAACCTGGTCGGCAACGCCGTCCGCCACTCCCCCGGCCAGATCCGCCTGGGCGCCCAGCAGTGGGCCGGGCGGCTACGCCTGACCGTCGCCGACGAGGGCCGCTGGAACCCACGGCTGGCCCGGGCCCTGGAGCGCGACACTCCCCCGCCGGACGACAACGGGCTCGGCCTGTGGGTGGTGCGGCACCTGGCCGCCCTGCACGGCGGCCGGCTCCAGGCCCGGCGTGGCCGCGCGGACGGCCTCGTGATGGAGGTCGTGCTGCCGCGCTACCGGCTCATCGGGCGGCGTCGACCGCCTTTTCCACTTCGGTGAGGACGAGGTCCGGACGGTCGGCGGGAACCTCATGGGAGCTGCCCTCGGCGGGGACGGTGCCGGGCCACGAAACCTGGTGACAGGCGTGCTGCACGGGAACGAAGCCGGCCGCGGTCGCCAGCAGCTGCCGGGTCTCCCTGGTCGACGGGGCCGCTTTCGCCGCGTCCACCTGGGGCTTGGTCGCGGCGACCAGCCGGGCGATTTCCGGGTCGGTGAAGAACCGCGGCAGGTCGGCGTCGACGAGCACCGCGCCGGACACCAGCCCCAGGTCGTCCCGCACGAAGTAGGTCGCGACCTCGCCGCCCTGCGAATGCGCGACCAGCACCACGTTCCTGGTCACGCCGAGCCGGCGCAGCCCGGCCCGCAGGTCGCCAGAATCCCGGCCGCCGGAACCAGCAGGAGCATCGCCGGCAGGGCCCGGCGCAGGCGGTGAGGCAGACGGAGGTGGCCCATGGAGGACCCTCTCGAAGCTGACCACGCGGACCGCGGCTGATCAAGATCAATCCTCGGATCGCGGTGCGCGGTGCGCTGGACCGCGACGGCAAGCGGTTGCACGACGCCGTGCTGGTCACTACCGAGGCCCGGCCGCGGCAGGTGGTGGACAACCTCGCCCGCCCCGGTCCGGTGCTGGTCGTGGTCGACCGCCGGGCTCGATCGGTGCGCTGCCGGTCGCCGTCGGCCGGGCCTACGGTCAACAGGTGGCCTATCTGCCGGCCCGGGTCACCCGCCGCTCCGGTCTCTGGATCCCGGCGAGCATCCACCCACAGGCGGCAACAAACAGCTCAAACACGCGTGCGACTACTCGGGTTTCCGTGGGCAAGTCCAGGGTGACTCCGCCGCGGCAGAGGTACATGGCTGCGGTGAGCGCGTCGAGGTTGCGGTAGCCGAAGCCGCGACGCTGGGTCAGTCGGAACTCGGCGCAGCGCCAGCACGATGGGTCGCGAGGACTATGTCACGTCTCGAGCACCGTAGGCAAAGGCGCCCTGACGGTAGCGAGCCAAGATGCTTGTGGCCACTTCCTCCGGAGTTCCCCGTGGCTCGATGATCAGGTGCCGGGCGTCGATGCGGGCTTGCTCGAACTGTCCGTGCATATACCGCGTACCGGGTTCGTCGTCACCGTTGCCCTCCCGGGTGGTGACGTTCTGCACGCAGCGTTCCACCGAGGGCAGCAGGACGGCGTAGTGCAACTCGTTCAGTCCGGTGGCCTCGAAGAAGGCCGGCAGGAACCATGGCCCCATGACTCCGTCGAAGACGGCCTCGTATCCTCCCCGCGCGAACTGCCCAGCGGCCGCACCCGAGGCGCGGATGACCGTCCGGTTCTGATCCTTTGCCTCGGGCAGCCACGGCTTCCGCGCACCCTGGTCCAGGAATCGGAAGAAGGCGTCTCCGCGGATCAGGACGCTTGGTGAGAGACGCGAAGAAGCGATGGAGCTGACGGTCGACTTCCCGGCTCCGGGTGGCCCGGCGATGACAAGCAGGGTGGACATGTGGCCCTGTCTATCAGTATCGCTCCTCGCCAGCGGCCCCCACACGCGTCTCGCCCCGTTGCACCGAGGCCGGGGAACACACCGGACGCTACGTTGCGCCCGATGTGCCCCCCGGCCCGCGGCGGGCGGTCATGACCCGTCGGGCCGGGCCGCCTGCACTGTGTCCTGCGCGGACGACCGCGCCTGTTCCCGGGTGGTCTGGACGGCGTCCTGGGCGGTGTCCTTGACTCGGCCGGCCGCCTCCTGGACCGTTCCGCCGACGTCGTCCTTGAGGTCGCTCGCGACCTCCTTGACCTTGTCGGTGAGCGGCTCGCCGCGGTCCTTCAGCTCTTGGCCGGCGCGCTTCTCGGCGTCGGTGACCGGGATCAGGGTGGCCGCCAGCAGGCCCACTCCGAAGGCGATGACGCCCGCGGCGATCGGGTTGCCCTGTGTCTGCGAGGCGACCGCCTGCGGCGCGGCGCGGACGGCGTCGGCCGCGTCGTGCGCCTTCTCGCCGGCCACGTCACCGAGGTGGGACGCCTTGTCCTGTACGGTCCCGCCGATGTCGGACGCCTTGTCCTGCACGGTGGACGTGGCCGAGCCGGTGCTGCCCATCACCTTCTCCTTCACGGCGGTCCACCGGCGGCGGGCCACCTGCTTGGGGCTCGCCTTCTCGGCGAGCCGGTCGACGTCGCGGGTCAGGCCGGCCCGCGTGTACTCGATCTCCTGCCTCAGCCGGTCGGGTTCTTCAGCCACTGGGCGTCCTCCTTGAGCGTGTCGACGGTGCGCCGTGGCATCGGGTCCACGGTCTTGAGCCGCTTGCGGCCGGTCGCGTACAGAACCGCGCCGATGATCGCCCAGACGACGGCGATGATCAGGGCGGCCCATCCGCCGTCCATGACGTTGGCCAGGCCGAACACCGCCGCGAAGCTGAGCAGCACGACGGCCAGGTAGCCGGCGAACCCGGCGACGCCGAGCATCCCGGCCGCCTTGCCGGCCTTGGCCGCCTCCTGGCGCAGTTCGACCTTGGCCAGTTCGACCTCCTGCCGGAACAGCTGGGACAGGTCGGAGCTGATGTTGCCGATCAGCTCGCCGATCGAGGTCTCGCCGGCCGGCTGCGCGCGGTCCTGGTCCTGGGGGTAGGGCGTCGTCATGGCCGCGACTCCGGATACTCCGGCTCGGCGACCAGCGGCGTGCCGGTGCCGGTCGACGTGTACTCGGTGCCGGTGGCCTCGTATCCGGTCGCGTGCCGGCCGGGGTCGGCGTAGCCGCCGGTCGCGGCCGGATCGGTCACGTAGCCGGTGCCGGCCGGCGAATATCCGGGCGTCTCGGAATAGCCGGTCGTTTCCGAATAGCCGGGGGCCGGCGAATAGGCCGGCGTCTGCGGATAGTTCGACGCGAACGTGTCGGTCGACGGTTTGACGCTGGTGTCGGCACCCGCGTTCGGGTCGGCCTTGGCCACACTCTTGCCGAGTCGTCCGACGACGAATCCGGCCGCGAGCGCGGTGGCCAGGAAGGCGCCGGGCCGGCGGCGGGCGAAGTCCTGCACCTCGCGGAGGACGCCCTCGGGGCCGTGGTGGTCGAGGTAGTCGGCCAGCTGCCGGCCGCCGTCGGCCACCCGCGCCACGACGGTCGCCGCGGGGGTTCCGCTGCGGTCGCCGCGCATCTCGTCGAGGTGGTCAGCGGTCTCACGGATGCTGCCGACCAGGCGGTCGTTCTGCGTGCGGGCCTGCTCGCCGAGCCTGTCGCGCACGTCCGAGGCCACCGTCCGGGCCTGGGCGCGCGCCTCGGCGCCGACCCGCTGGGCCTGGTCGGTGGCGGTCTCCCGCACGTCCGTCACCGCTTGGCCGGCGGCCTGGGTGCCTTGGGCGGCCACCTGTTTCACCGTGGACTGGCCGCCGGTCGTTGATTCACTCACTATGCCTCCTCGAATCAGGTCGTTTTGGCAAGACGACGGATGCCCCCATTCACGGCCCTTAATCCTTTGATTTCCGATCGATCATGCGGGTTCAAATCTCCTCAGTAGAGATCGGTATCGAGCGAATGCGCGGCCGTACCCGGCGGGACGCTTTCTATGCGCGCAGCGAGGAAAGTCCTTTCTGCCATTTTTCGAGCACATGGAAAGCCCATCGGTTGTCGACCGCGAGCGCGCACCGCGCCCCCCACAGGACGTCTCCGGCCAGTTCCGGCTCGGCGGCGGCGAAGGAGCCGCACAGGTCGTGGGCGGCGATCTGCTCGTGCACCGCGTCCGCCTCGACGTGCTCGTCGTAGAAGGCGGTCGCCCCGGCATCCCCGCCGAGGCGGCGCAACCCGTTGCCGTACGCGCGGTTCGGCAGCGACGACGTCATCTCGTACGCCGCGAGGTGGCCGAGGACCGCGCCCCGCCGGCGCCGGTGCAGCCCGAAGTACGACATCAGGTTGTTGACGGCCAGGGTCGGCGCGCCGACGTCGTCGACGTACGCGCCGTAGGTCAGGTCGAGACCGAACCAGCCCATGGTCTGCTTGAACAGCTCCTGATGCATCCGCCGGGTGACGCCCCCGCCGTACTCGTCGGCCTGGATCTCGATCAGCGCGGCCTTGGGCCGCCCGGCCAGGCGCGGGATGGCCCAGGTGTGCGGGTCGGCCTCGCGCAGGTGGTAGACCGACCGGTGGACGACGAACTCACGGAACTGCTCGCGGGTCGCCCGGCCGCGCAGGTAGCCGGAGAGCGACGGGCCGTCGTCGGCCGCCACCGCCTCGGCCAGCAACGCCGGCACGTCGGCCGGGTCGGTCGCGGCCGGCGGCCCGGTCAGCTCGCGCAGGCCGGCCGCGAAGTGGTCCTCGAGCGCCGCCCGCACGCTCAGCAGGCCGGGATCCCACTCCCAGGCGTCGTCGACGCCGTCCCAGCCCCGGTAGGCCAGCTCATAGCAGACGAACAGCGCCAACTGGAGGTCCTCGTCGTCGTCCGGCGCCCGCCCGGCCGGCAGGTCCGTCGCCTTTCCGGCGAGAACGTCGATCAGCGCACCGGACAGGGCACCACGGGGCCCGGGAAGTTTCATGCCGCACCGGCTTCCCGCCAGAACCCGAGGTAAACCCAGGTTTCGCCGGGCCGGAAACGGGGATCCGGGGCGGCATGACTTCGACGATCACCCCGTACGAGGACGGCCCGCTCATCATCCGCGGGGATTTCGAGATGCGGACCCCGGACGGGACGCCGATCGAGCCGGGGCGGGCCACGGTCGCGCTGTGCCGGTGCGGGAAGTCGGCGATCAAGCCGTTCTGCGACGGCACCCACAAGGCGGTCAACTTCCGGGCCGGCACCGGGCGGGACACCCCGGCCGCGCGGGGACCGGGAGTGTGACATTCCGGCAGGTTTGACGCCCTCCGGCCGGGATATCCGACCGGAGTGTCCGAGATAACTTCTGAGGTACTCATCGCGCGGCTCGCCGAGTGGGGCGTCGACACCGTCTTCGGGCTTCCCGGGGACGGCATCAACGGCATCATGGAGGGCCTGCGCCGCAACACCGACAAGATCAAATTCGTCCTCGTGCATCACGAGGAGGCGGCGGCCTTCATGGCCTGCGCCCACGCCAAGGCGACCGGGAAGATCGGCGTCTGCCTGGCGACCAGCGGGCCGGGCGGCATCCACCTGGCCAACGGCCTCTACGACGCCAAGCTCGACCACGCGCCGGTGCTCGCGATCACCGGCCTGCAGGAGTCGAGCGTGCTCGGCACGGCCTACCAGCAGGAGGTCGCGCTGGACAAGCTCTACGAGGACGTCTCGGTCTACAACCAGGTGATCATGAACCCGGCGCAGGTGCCGGCCGTGGTCGACATCGCGATCCGCACCGCGTACGCCCGGCGCGGGGTGGCCCACCTGACGATCCCCAACGACATCCAGATCGCGCCGGCGCACAAGGATCCGTACACCAGCGTCGCCCCGGTGAGCCCGCCCGCGACCAAGCCGATCTACCTGGCTCCCGCCGTCCGGCCGGCCGATCGCGATCTCCAGCTGGCGGCCGACGTCCTCAACAGCGGCCAGAAGGTCGCCATTCTGGCCGGCATCGGCGCCCGCGGCGAGAAGGAGCGACTCGAGCGGACCGCCGACATCCTCGGCGCACCGATCGTCAAATCCCTGCTCGGCAAGATGGTGGTGCCCGACGACTCCCCGTACACCACGGGCGGCCTCGGCCTGCTCGGCACCGCGCCGAGCGAGGACCTCATGGAGGACATCGACACGCTGCTGATGCTGGGCACCAACTTCCCGTACACGAAGTTCCTGCCCGCCCCCGGCAAGGTGAAGGTCGTCCAGGTCGACGTCGCGCCCGAACGGGCCGGCACCCGCATCCCGACCGACGTCCCGCTGGTCGGCGACGTCGGGGCGACGCTCGAGGCGCTGATTCCCCGGCTGGAGCGCAAGGACCGCAAGCACCTGGCGAAATACCAGGACAAGATGAAGGACTGGCGCGAGAACATGACCGCGCTGGAGTCGGCCGACCGCGAGCCGATCGCCCCGCAGTTCCTCGCGGCGCAGATCGACGAGCTGGCCCGCGGCGACGCGATCCTGGCCTGCGACTCGGGCACGATCGCGACCTGGGCCGCCCGGCACTGGCACATCCGCGAGGACCGCGAGTTCTACCTCTCGGGCACCCTCGCGACGATGGCGCCCGGACTCCCCTACTCGATCGCCCTCCAGCACGCCCATCCCGGCCGGCAGGTCATCGCCTTCGTCGGCGACGGCGGTTTCGCGATGCTGATGGCTGAGTTCCACACCGCGGCCCGCTACCACCTGCCGATCAAGGTGATCATCAACAACAACAACTCGCTCGGGCAGATCCTGTGGGAGCAGATGGTGCTGGGCTATCCCGAGCACGGCGTGCGCTTCGGCGAACCCGTCCCCGACTATGCCGCCTGGGCACGCGGGTGCGGGGGCTTCGGCGTACAGGTCAGCAAGCCCGGCGATCTGCCGGGCGCGCTGCAGGAGGCCTTCGCCCATCCCGGGCCCGCGCTGGTCGATGTGGCCGTCGACCCGAACGAGCCGCCGATGCCCGGCAAGGTCTCCTACGACCAGGCCAAGAAGTTCGCGACCGCGTTCCTGCACGGCCAGCCGCACAAGGCGGCGATCGCGACGACGCTGTTCAAAGACAAGATCGAGCAGTTGAAGGGCTGACGGGTGCCTCCCGGACAGTCCGGCGACATCCGGTCCGTCGAGTGGGGCGCCTACCGCGTGCCGACCGACGGGCCGGAAGCCGACGGCACCTTCACCTGGGACGCCACCACCGTCGTGGTCGTCCACGTGCACACCGCGGAGGCGACCGGTCTGGGCTGGACCTACGCCCCCGCCGCGGCCGGGCACCTCATCTCCGAGATGCTCGCCCCGGTGGTGACCGGCCGGCCGGCCTCCGACGTGCCGGCCCTCAACACGGCGATGGCCCGGGCGGTGCGCAACACCGGCCGCGACGGCGTCGCGGCCACCGCCATCTCGGCGATCGACGTGGCCCTCTGGGACCTGAAGTCCCGCTTGCTGGGCGTACGCCTGGGGGCCCTGCTCGGCGCGGCCCGGCCGTCGGTCCCGGTCTACGCCAGCGGCGGCTTCACCACCTGGGACGCCGCCCGCCTGACGAGCTGGCTCGAGGACAACCTCGCCTGCGGCCGCGCCAAAATCAAGATCGGCGAGGCGTGGGGCACCGCCGAAGCCCGCGACCTGTCCCGGATCGCCCTGGCCCGGCGGGTTCTGGGCGACCGGGAGCTCTATGTGGACGCCAACGGCGCCTATTCGGCCGCCCAGGCCATCCGCCTGGCGGCGTCGTTCCCGGACGTCCGCTGGTTCGAGGAGCCGGTCTCCTCGGACGACCTCGACGGGCTGCGCCGGGTGCGCGACTCGGTGACCGCCGACGTGACCGCGGGCGAATACGGCTACCACCTCGGCTATTTCGCCCGCCTGGCCGGCTCGGTCGACTGCCTGCAGGCCGACGTGTCCCGCTGCGGCGGCATCACGGAGTGGCAGCGGGTCGGCGCTCTGGCCGCCGGGCTGGGACTGGACATCTCCGGTCACTGCGCGCCGGCCCTGCACGTGGACGCCGCCCTGGCCACTCCCAACCTGCGCCACCTGGAGTACTTCCACGACCACGTGCGCATCGAACAGCTGTTCTTCGACGGCGTCACGCCACTCGGCCCGGACGGCTCGCTGCACCCCGACCTGACGGCGCCGGGGCACGGGCTGACGTTCAAGCGGGCCGACGCCGCCGCGTACGAGATAGCAGCCGGCTAACCCTCGGCGCCGACCAAAGTCACCGTCACCTGGGCGATCCCGTCGTCGGCCAGCAGCTCCGACCGCAGCCGCCCGGCCAGCGAGACGAGTTCCCCGGCCGAATCAGCGAGCGCGGACGCCGACGGCCGGATCCACAGGTTGACCAGCAAGCTCGACGGCCCGAGATAGACCGCGTGCATGTCGGCGATCTCCCCCACCCACCCGACCGCCGAAACCCGGGCCCGGATCGGGTCGGCCACATCGGCCGGCGCCGCCTCTTCGAGCATCAGCGCCTTCGACCGTACGGCGAGCAGGAACGCCACCGCGATCAGCAGGACGCCGATGGCCATGCTGCCCAGCGCGTCCCACCCGGCCCAGCCCGTGCCCGCGTGCAGCAGCAGCGCGACCAGGGCCACTGCGAGTCCGACCAGCGCCGCCGAGTCCTCCAGGAACACCGTGGTCGCGCTCGGGTCGGACGCCCGTACGAGCTGTTCGAACAGCGACCGCTTCTGGTCGCGGGCATTGTTGCGCAGCTGTTTGCGGGCGGTGTGCCACGAATAGCCCTCGAAGCCCGCCGACACCAGCAGCACCGTGACGCCCACCCACAGGGACTCGAGGGGCTCGGGCATCAGCAGGCTGCGGATGCCCTCGCCGACCGAGAGCGTCCCGCCGACCAGGAAGATGCCGAGCGCGGCCAGGAACGCCCAGAAGTACCGCTCCTGCCCCCGCCCGAACGGGTGCGCCCGGTCGGGCGACCCGGACGACTTGCGCAGCCCCACGAAGAGCAGCACCTCGTTGCCGGTGTCGGCCACCGAGTGCGCCGCCTCGGCCCACAGCGACGCCGACCCGGTGAACAGGGCGGCCACCGTCTTGGCGACGGCGATCCCCAGGTTCGCCGCGACCGCGACGATGACCGTCCGCGCGCTCTCCTCGGCCATTCAGGAGGCGCGGTGCAGATCGTCGCGGCTGACCCGGAGGATGACGACGCCCTGGTCGGTGTCGCGGATCTGGTCGCCCCCGGCGTACGTGTCGTTGGACAGCAGCCCGGTCCCGTCGATCCGGGCGTAGCCGGCGCCCATGAGCTCCTCGGCCACCCCGGCCACCGCGTCGGGCCGCACGTCGGTGCCGGGCATCTGGACGGCCACGACCGTGCCGGCTCCGGCACCGTCCCGGTCGACGACGGTCATGCCCACGGTCACGTTCTCGATCGGAGATGTCGAAGGCTGCATGGGACGCTCGTTCCCACGTCGGCCGACGGCAAAACAATTCGCGCTACGCCAGGTCGCCGTAAATGCGGACGGCGGCGAGCAGCCCGTCCGCCCCGCGCTCGTAGGCCACGAGCCCGGCCTGCGGTGACATCTCGCGGCCGCCGAGGCGCAGGCAGTTGAACTCGACCACGCAGGCCGAGCCGTCGTCGGTCACGACGCACGGCTGCAGCTCGACGCTGCCCACCCTGGAGAGGTACGCCCGGAGCTCCGCCCCGCCCCGATGCGTCCGTTCGTCGGTCTCGCGCAGATAGGCGCCCGGCCCGAAGGTGGCGAGCACCGCCTCGACGTCCCCCGCCGCCAGCGCTTCGAGGTGCCAGCCGACCACGCCGCCGGGCACTGCCGCGCCGCCGGGGAGGATCGACGGCCGCGGGAACCGCTGTCCCTCGGTCGGCCGCCGGCTGAAGTAGCTGCGGAACACCACCGAGTCGTCGTGCGATTCGGCGACGATCGCGACCGGCCACGGCCGTTGCGTGCCGTCGAAGGTCACGTGGCCGAGCAGTTCCACGACCGCCCGGCCGGGCACGACGATCCGCTTCCGGGCGGCGTCGAGGTGGGCCTGGAACTGGGCGAGCAGGTCGCGGCTGCGGTGGACGAAGTCCCTCAGGTCGTGATGCCCGCGGACCTCGCCCGCCCGCGGGTCGAAGACGACGACGCGCTCGGGCCAGGCGTCCTCGATCGCGTGCGGGTCGCCACCGGTCAGCGCGACGATGTATTGCCCCACCGGGTCGGCGTGGCCGGCCGCGTGGGTCTGCCTCCGCGCGAGTTCGGCGGCGTTCTGGAAGTCCGGCAGCCACGGCATGACGCAACCCTCTCACACGATCTGCTGGCCGCCGTCGATGTCGTAGGTCGCTCCGGTCAGCGCGGTGTTGACCATCAGATGGATGGCCAGTGCGGCGACGTCGGACGGTTGGACCACCCGGTGGATCGGCAGGTTGGCCCGCAGTTCCTCGCGCCGCTTGTCGAGGTCGTCGCCGAGCAGCCGGGCCGACAGCGGGGTGTCGACGAAGCCGGCCGCGATCGCGTTGACCCGGATCGGGTCGAGTTCCAGCGCGAGGTTCGCGATCAGCAGGGGCTGGGCGGCGGTCAGCGCGCCGGGAAGCGCGAGGCCGAGGGCGGGCCGGCGGCCGCCGGTGCCGCCCATGAAGAGCAGGGCGCCGCCGGGGTTGATCCGGCCGATGACCGCCCGCGCCAGATGTACGGGCAGCCAGAGATGCTCGTCGACCAGCTTGCGGGCCTGGGCGAGGTCGAGGTCGGCCAGCCGCGCGTAGTAGTTGCCGCCCGCGGTGACCATCACGTGGTCGACCGGTCCGGGCAGGCCGCCGAAGAACTCCTGGAGGCGTTCCGGGTCGGCGGCGTCGAACGCGGCGGTGCCGGTCGCGCCGACCTCCTCGGCCGCCTGCCCGAGGTGGTCGGGATCGCGCCCGACCAGGATCACGTCGGCCCCCTCGGCGCGGGCGAGCCGTGCCGTCTCGAGCCCGATGCCGGCGCTGCCGCCCAGCACGACGACCTTCTGTCCGGCCAGCTTCTGTCCGGACGGTGACCGGGGTGCCGTGGTGTCCATGGCTGCCATGGTCGCGCGGCGAGGCCGGCCCTCGCGCCAGTGACTGTCCCTGGCGGCGGGGCCGGCCCCGTTACTCCTAGTGGTGCGGCCCGTGTGGTCCGCCGCCCGAGTGGTGGTCGCCCGAGTGGTGGTCGCCCGGGTAGTGGTTGCCCGGGCCCCCGTTGTCGTGCGCGTTGTAGCTGTCGGCGGTCAGCTCGTACATGTCGCGGAACTGGCCGTAGTCGACGCTGTTGCAGTCGTACTGGTCCCACCGGTTCTGCATGTCGCCGAGCCGGCCCACCCATTCGCAGTCCGACCGGTTCTGGAAGTACCCGATCAGGTCGCCCTGACCGTGGGGAGGCTGGGGTCCCTGAGGCGTAGCGCCCGCCGCCTGAGCCGGACCCGCCCCGATGGCGGCGCTCAGGAGACCGGCACCGATCAGGATCGGCAGCCGTGCCGTGATGTGCATCTCGGTCCTCCCTCTGATGAGATGGCCCGGTCAGGTCATCACGCCCGGGGTGCAGGGCCGGGGAAACGGCGCTTTCCCGTCCGGCCCACGCCCCGAGTGGGAAAATCAGGTGCCCTCCGGTCGCGATTATCGACGTTCATAATCTTCGTGATTCCGGGTATTCCCTGGTCATGACGAATCCCTCATCCGCCGCCGGCCTGCCTCTGGCCGCCGAGACGGCCGCCCGGCTCACCGAGCAGGAAACCTCCGACCCCGAGACCGGCCCCACCGTGGGCGCCGACGACGCCGAGGCCGACGCCGCCCGCAGCGGCGCCGACGCCGACCTCACCCACCCCCGGCGAGACTCCGACGGCGTCCCGGTCGGCGAGGCCGATCTGGAGGAGGACAAGCGCCGGTCCGGCGCGTAACCCGCTCAGCGCGCGTACGGGACGACCACAGGGCCAGCAGAAACAACGGCACGGCCGCGACCGGGAACCAGTCGCCCGTACGCGCGTAGACCGTCCCCTGCGCCGCCGGCCTCATCGTGACCAGCAGCTGCGCGTCGTCTTCGCCCAGCACCCGCCCCCGGGCGTCGGTGACGGTCAGGCGGCCGTAGTCGGCGGCGCGCACCACCGTGAGCCCGTCCTCGACCCCGCGGACCAGCGCCATCCGGCTGTGCAGCCATCCGTCGGAGGTGAAGTCGAGGGCGGGAACCAGCATCACCCGCGCGCCCTGCGCCCGATATCGCCGCACGAGCCCGGGGAAGTCGAGGTCCTTGCAGATCGCCACGCCGAACCGCCCGTCGACGATCACGTCGTCGTGGCCCGGCGTCAGCCAGTCCTCCAGCCCCGGGATCAGGTGCTGCTTGGCATACGGAGTCACGGTTCCGCCCGCTCCCAGCACCAGCGCGACGTTGTTCGCCGTGTCCGGCCGGCGCAGCACCGCCCCGACCACCACCGACGTACCGCCGGACGTGACCGGCCGGAACGCGTCCACCACCACGGGCAGCGTCGTGTCGGTCACGCCGAACACCTTCTCCGGCAGCACCACGACCCGTGCCCCGCGGGCGGCCAGGCCGGCCACCCGCGGCACGTAGCGGGCGAGCAGGTCGCGGCCGGACGCCTGATCGACCGGCAGCCCGTCGTCGGACTGCTCCATCGCGGCCAGCCCGACGGTCAGCGCCCCGGTTCCGGCCGTCGGCCGGCTCAGCGACCAGGCCGACCACCCGCCGGCCGCCGCCACCACCGCGAGCAGGCAGGCAACGGCCACTCGGGGGCTCATCCGCAGAGCGGCGAGCGCGACCGGGACGGCGACCAGCAGGTAGGTGACGCCCCAGACGCCGGTCAGCGCCGTCAGCTGGATGACCGGGCGCACGTCGGCCTGGGTGTAGGCGAGGCTCCACCACGCGCCGTGCGGCAACAGGCGTGAGGCGGCGTACTCGCCCAGCACCCACAGCGCCGGAACGGCCAGGACGGCGGTCGCGGTCCGTCCGCGCAGCAGCAGGGCCCGGGCGAGCAGGACCGTGCCCGCGGCCAGGGCGGCGCCGAGCAGGACCACGCCGGCGACCTCGGGAACCGGCATCGACAGGGTGACGTGGTAATACGCGAGCACCCCGAGCTGGCCGATCAGCCAGGCGAGGACCGCCGCGCCGAGCGCGGTCCGGGCGCGTACGCGGAAAGAGGCCAACAGAAGCGGGAGCGGCGCGACCCAGGTGAGCCCCCAGATCGGGTGAAGCCCGGTCCCGCCGAGCCACAGCAGACCGCTCAGGACGGCGGCGACGAGTGTCATCATGCGCCGAGCGTGCGGCAGTGCCGGCCGAAGCGGATCGCCCCGCGCTCCGAGCCGGATCTGGTCCCGTGGAGGGAAGCGCGGCGCCGGCCGGGGCGGCGATACTGCCCGGGTGAAGCGGTACGTCAATCTCGCCGTCACCGCGGCCGCGGTCGCCGCCACCGTCGTGCCCGCCCTGATCGGCCGACCGCACGCCTGGTGGGTGCTGCCCCTCGCGGTGGCGTCGTCGGTGCCGGTGCTGTGGCGCGAACGCGCGCTGCTCACGGTCGCCCTCGTCGTCGGCACCGCCACGACGGTCTCCGCCTCGCTCGGCGCTCCCCCGCTGCTGCCCGTCGGGCCGCTCGTCTGCCTCTACACGTTCGCGGCGCGCGCCTCGCTCCCGATCCGGCTGCTCGGCGGCGCGGTCACCGCCACCGGCCTGCTGTTCTCGGTGCTCTACCCGCGACCCGACCTGGAGGTCCTGCGCTACCTGGCCGTCGCCTTCGCCTTCGCGTACGCCCTGGGAACCAGCACCCGCGCCCGGCGCACCGAGGCCGGGGCGCTCGCCGAGCGGCGCCGGGCGGCCGTGCTACGCGAGCGCACCCGCATCGCCCGCGACCTGCACGACATCCTCACCCATGCCGTCGGCATCATGATCGTCCAGGCCGAGGCGGGGCCGCTGCTCGTGCGCACGAACCCGGACGCCGCCGACGCCGCGTTCGCCGCCATCGCCGCGACCGGCCGCGACGCGGTCGTCCACCTGCGCCGGGCGGTCGGCGGCCTGCGCGAACCCACCGACCGGCCGCTCGACCAGCCGGGCCTGGCGCAACTGCCCGACCTGGTCGAACGGATGCGCACGACCGGCCTCGACGCCGCCCTCACCGTCTCCGGAACGCCGTTCGCGCCCCCCGCCGACGTCGGGGTGGCCGTCTACCGGATCGTGCAGGAGTCGCTGACCAACGTGGTCCGGCACGCCCGCGCCCGGTCGGTGCGCGTCCGGCTGGACTACACGGCGGAATCGCTGACCGTGGCCATCACCGACGACGGCCCCAAGCCCGGCCGGGCCGAACCCGGCTACGGAATCGTCGGCATGCGCGAGCGCGCCCAGGCCTGCGGCGGCACCCTCCACATCGGGCCGGCGGACGGCGGCCGCGGCTTCACCGTCACAGCGACGCTGCCCGCGCCGGTGGGCTGCTGATGCTGCGGGTGGTGCTCGCCGACGACCAGGACCTGTTCCGGGCCGGCTTCGCGACGATCCTCGGCGCCGAACCGGACATCGAGGTGGTCGCCGAGGCCGCCGACGGCGCGGCCGCGGTGAGGGCCGCCGTCGAGCACCGGCCCGACGTGGTGCTGATGGACATGCGGATGCCCGTCCTCGACGGCGTCGCCGCCACCCGCCAGGTGTGCGAGCGGACGGCCGGCCGGGTCCTCGCCCTGACCATGTTCGACACCGACGACTACCTGTACGCGGTGCTGCGCGCGGGCGCCAGCGGCTTCCTGCTCAAGGACGCGCCCCGCGCCGAGCTCGTGAACGCCGTACGCGTGGTCGCCGCCGGGGACGCCCTGCTCGCCCCCGGCGTCACCGCCCGCGTGATCGGCGAACTGCACCGGCGCGGCCGCCCCGACCCGGCGCTCGCGACCGCGATCGCGGGGCTGACCGGCCGGGAGACCGACGTGCTCCGCCTGATCGCGGCCGGCCTGTCCAACGCCGAGATCGCCGCCCACCACCGGCTGAGCGAGCACACGGTCAAGACCCACGTCGGCAACCTGTTCGCCAAGCTGGGCCTGCGCGACCGGGCCCAGGCGGTGATGGTCGCGTACGAGTCGGGCCTGGTCGTGCCCGGCTCCTGACCGTGCGGGCTCAGACCGTGGCGATCGTGTTGGCGACCTCGTCGACCAGCTCGCGGGCGAGGAAGCCGGTGCGCCCGTAGCGCGGGCTCAGCCGCTGCCCGCTCACCGCGTGGGCGTAGGCGGCCCAGCACGCGGCCTGGGCCGGTTCGGCGCCCCGGCCCAGAAGTCCCGCGACCACCCCGGCGCGGGCGTCGCCGCTGCCCGAGGTGCCGAGACCGGCGTCGCCGCTCTCCTCGCGCCAGCCGCTACCGTCCGGGGCCGCGATGTGCCCGTAGAGCGAAACCACCGCCTGATAGCGCGAAGCCACCTCCCGCGCCGCCGTGGCCAGGTCGTCACCGGGCTCCGATCCCAGCAGGTGCGCGGCCTCGGTGACGTTGGGCGTCAGCACCGCCCGGCGCTGGCGCAGCAGCTTCGGGTCCTTGCTGAGCGCGCCCAGCGCGTAGGCGTCCAGCACCACCGCGGTCTGCGGGCCCGCCGCCTCGAGAACGCCCCGCATCAGGTCGGTGGT
The DNA here is from genome assembly GCF_040682075.1 of Actinoplanes sp. NPDC051411. Lineage (NCBI taxonomy): Bacteria > Bacillati > Actinomycetota > Actinomycetes > Micromonosporales > Micromonosporaceae > Actinoplanes > Actinoplanes sp. NPDC051411. The sequence continues at coordinate 54,191 of NZ_JBFBAD010000051.1, forward strand.
CTGCTCGATGTCGTCGAGCCCGGGGCCGAGTGCGACCACATCGGCCTCGGCGGCCAGCTCGAGCACCTCGTCGGGGGCGCCCGAGGCCGGGAACCCCACGACCCGCGCCTCGGGCACGGCGACGCTCACCGCGACCGCGCTCTCCTCGGCGACCGCCAGCTGCAGCCGGCCGGCCCCGGCCCGCAGCGCGGCGGTGCCGGCCAGCAGCACCGCACCCGGGTTGAAGCGCGACCCGCCCACGACCAGGACCGTTCCGCGGGACTCCTTGTCTCCCGCCGGGTCGGGCAGCGGCCACCGGCGCAGCAGGTGCGGGGTGATGACGGCTTCCGAGTCAGGCATGGACGTCCTCCTGGCGGGTCACCGGCGCGCCCTCGGCCGGCAGATGCGATACGTCGTTGAAGGTTTCCGGGATCAGCACCCCGTCGCGGCGCCGCCAGCTGCTGAGCGAGCAGTTGGCGACGGTCGTGCTCCGGGCGATCTCCATCAGGGCCGCCTCGTCGAGGCCCTCGACCAGATAGCGGATCAGCAGCACGGTCGCCTCGTGGGCGAACAGCACGGCTCGTCCCGGCGGCAGGTCGCTCAGCAGCGACCGCAGCCGCAGCAGCACGTCGGCCCACGACTCGCCGCCCGGCGGCCGGTAGTAGAACTTCCCCAGCCGGGCCCGTCGCCGGGCCTCCTCCGGGAGGCGCGCCTCCACCCCCCGCGTCGTGAGCAGGTCGAGCACCCCGAGCTCGCGGTCGCGCAGCCGCTCGTCGATCCGCAGCGGCACGTGCAGGTCGGCCAGCGCCGCCTCGGCCGTCTGCCGGGCGCGCAGGTAGGGCGAGACCACCGCGACCTCGGGCCGCCGGTCGGCGAGCATCTCGGCGAAGACGCGCCGCAGGGCCCCGGCCTGCTCCCGGCCGGTCACCGAGAGCGGCACGTCGGCGTCGCGCTCGGCGATGTCGATCACCTCGGCGCCGTCCCCCTCGGCCGCCGCCGCGGCGATGTTTCCCGTGCTCTGGCCGTGTCGCACCACGGCCAGCCAGGTGAACTTTTCCACGGGGTCAAAGCTGCCCGACTTCACCCCGCCTAAACCAGCCTAGGACGAAACTGCCGCCCGCATGGCCTGGACGCCGTAGTGCGCCCGCGACTTCACCGTCCCGGCCGGGATGCCCAGCCGCGTCGCCACCTCCTCGATCGAGTCGCCGCGGAAGTAGATCTGGCGGATCACGTCGCGCTGCATCTCGCTCAGCGACGCGAACGCCCGGACCATCTCCTGGGCCGCGATCGCCGAGTCCGGGGTGTCGGACGCGGCGACCGAGTCGTTCTGGTCGGTCAGGGTCACCTCGGCCGGCCGGACCCGGCGCATCCGGTCGGCGTCGATGGCCACGTTGCGGGCCACCGTGAACAGCCAGCCGCGTACGCCGTTCTCGTCGCCCGGCAGGGCGTCGCGGTGACGCCAGGCCCGCAGCATGGTCTCCTGCAGCATGTCCTCGGCCGCGTGCCGCTCACCCGCGAAGCGGATCAGGTAACGCAGCAGCGCGAGCGAATGCTTGGCGTGGATCTGTTCGATGCGGGCCCGGTGGTGTGTGTCATCCATTGAAAGCTCCTGAAGGAAACCGCCAACTGGTTCCCGCAGGTTAGAAAAAACGACTATCCAAAGACTTACCGTCGACTGACCGTGAGCCGCTCACCGTCGAAAACGTCCAGCTCACGGCCCATCGGACGCAGTAAGTCGCGCCGATGATCGTCCGGGCCGAGGTCCCGCAGAACGGTCAGACCACGAGCCTCGAGGAGGGCGGCGACCTCGGGCCGGGAAAAGGCGGTCTGCCATCGCAGACGGCGCCGCCACCGGGCATACCGAGGATCCTCGGCGACGACCCGGGAAAGGTAGGTGAGGACGAACCGGCTGCCGGGCGGCAGGCTCCCCGCGTACGCGAAGAGTTCGCCCACCGCCGGGCCCGGCAGATAAAGACTGACCGCCTCGCAGATCACGAGTGTGGGAACCGAAGGGTCGGCCGGCCCGTCGCCGACCCGCTGCCGGGTGAGGTCGATCGGCGCGAAGCCGACGTGCCCGGGCAGCTCACCGAGCACCCGCCGGAGCGCCGCCTTCTTGGCCTCCTGCACCTCGGGCAGGTCGAACTCCCAGACCCTGGTCTCGCGCAACGGCGCCAGCCGGTAGGGCCGCGTGTCCATCCCCGCGCCGACGATGACGACCTGCCGGACCCCGTCGGCGACCGCGAGCCGGCATTCGTCGTCGATCACCCGCGTGCGGCAGACCACGCTGCCGTAGAACCCCGGCCCGGACCGGTTCATCAGCAACAGGAAGGCTTTCCGCAGCGGCCGGTAGCGCGCGATCGCCGCGATCCAGCCGGTCGCCAACCGTGGCGCCACCGGGTCGTCGAAGAGCTTTCGCGGCTCATACTGTTCCAGCGCCCGCATCAAGCCGACGCCGAGCGCGGTCCGCCCCACTCCCCTGATCGCCATGGGCCCGTCCCTCGGAGCAGTTGCCGGCGCGAGCTGATGCCGAGCTTGGTGAACACCTTGCCCAGATGCCACTCGACAGTACGCGGGCTGAGAAACAGTCGCGACGCTATCTCCACATTCGACAGGCCGTCGCGGGCCAGCCGCACGATCTGCGTCTCCTGCGCGGTCAGCCCGGCGTCCGGCCGCTTCCGCCCGGCTACGCCGAGACGGGCGCCGGCCAGATCGGCGAAGGCCAGGAGACCACTCTCCCGCATCATTTCGTACGCCGTCCGCAGTCGAGCCCGCGCGTCACCGTGCCGGTCGGCCGCCCACAGCCATTCCCCGTAGTAGAGATGGGCCCGCCCCAGATAGCCCCGCATCCCGGCGCGCTCCAGAAGCGCGAGGGCCTCCCGGTAGGCATCCTCCCGCCCGCCCAGCATCTTCCCGCCCAGCATCTTCCCGCCCAGCGCCTTGCCGCCCAGCGCCTTGCCGCCCAGCGTCTGTCCGCCCAGCATCGCCCGGCCCAGCGCGGCCAGCCCCAGCAGCCCGTCGCTCCCGGCTGCCCGGGCGGCGTCGTTCAGCCGCCGCAGCCCGCCCACGTCGTTCCGCCCGAGGTGCGCGGCCGCGACCAGCCGCTCCACCAGCCCCGGCCAACAGCCTCCGCGCGCCACGGCGTAGGCCTCCTCATATCGCCCCAGCCCGTTCCACCGGACCGCCCGCACGTCGTCCCAGCCGACGCCCGGCAGTCCCCGGCCGTCATCCCCCAACGCCCGGCCGTCGCCCTCCAACGTCCGGCCGTCGCCCTCCAACGCCCGGCCGTCGCCCTCCAACGCGCGACCGTCGCCCTCCGACCTTCTGTCCTCGCCCTCCGGACTCGAGGCGAGCCGCACCACCGCCGCCTCGTCAGGGTCGCCGTCCATCGGCGGGGCACCGGCCCAGGCCGCGAGCAGCCGCGCCGGACCGGCCGGTGGGGTGACGCCGGCCCTCCGGCAGACCGCGTCCAGTTGCCCGGCCAGCGCGCCGGCCTGCGGCAGCGCTCCGGCGTACACCCGGCTGACCACGCGCTGAGCGAGCAGATCGGGGAGCATCGCGGCCGTTCCCGACTCCGCGGCCAGCCGGACCGACCGGGCCGTCAGCGCGTCGGCCGCCTCGCGGTCGCCCAGTTCCAGCGCGGCCAGTCCACCAGCCCACAACTCACGCCCATCGGCACGGTCCACATCGGACAACAAGGTCCGCAAATGCGGTGCGGCAATGACGACGTCCTTTGTGGAGCGCACCTTCAACGCCCGCAGAAATGGATCGTCGCCGGGCGCCTCGCCCGCGATGAGACCCGCCCGCAGGGCGTCCAGACAGGTCGCTCGGCCCCGCGCGGCGTCCAGCGGCGCGATCCGGTCGGCCGCCTTCAGCAGCAGGGCCGGATCACCCTGCGCGCGCAGCACGTCGGCCCGGGCGTGGGCGAGTTCGCTCAACGGTCCGGCCTCGGCCAGCCGGAGGAGGCGTTGGGCGGCACCGGGCGTACCGGAAAGGTGCCGCGACTCGGCGGCGGCGAGCAACCATTCGCCGCGCTTGCCCGCATCGGTCGTCAGTTCGGCCGCCCGCTCGAGAAAGAGCGGCCCGCCGCCGGCCGCCGCGAGGTCGTCGGCGAGGTCGTCGTCCCGGCCGGCCGCCGCCTGGGCTCGCTGCCAGAGGTGGCCGACCCGATCGGCCGCCGGGTCGATCTCGGCGGCGAGCGCGGCGTGCACCCGGCGCCGCTCGGCCGGATCCACGCGGCGCCCGACGGCCGTGCGCAGCAGCGGATGCCGGAACCGCACCCGATCCCCGAATTCCACCAGCCCGGCCAGCGCCTCCCAGCCGACGCCGGCATCTGGCCCCGCCGGCGCCTCCGCGTCGACCTGGGCACCCAGCCGGGCCGTGGCCCGCCCGACCAGCGCCGGATCGCCGCCCGGCTCGATCGCCGCGACCATCAGCAGCAGGCGCGCGGCCGCGTCGAGGCCGGCACACCCCTGCCGCGCCCACTCCTCGATCCGCCCGGGCAACGCCGCCGCGCCGAGCCACCCGGACTCCGTCCCCGGAAGGCCGGCACAGCCCGCCTTCGCCGTCTCGAGCAGAGCCAGTGGATTGCCGTGGCATTCGGCGATCACCCGGTCGTCGACCGGCTCCAACCACCCGGCCGCCGCCAGCAGCGCCCGGGCCTCCTCATCCGACAGTCCACCGGGCGACAGCACGGGCAGCCCGTCGAGCTCCGGCCGGGAATCCCGGCTCGCGAAGACCACCGCCAGCGACTCGGCCCGGACCCGCCGCGCCGCCAGCCCCAGCACCTGCGCCGACGCCGGGTCGAGCCACTGCGCGTCGTCGATCAGGCAGAGCAGCGGCTGTGAGCGCGCGTGCTCGGCGAGCAACCCGAGCACGGCCAGGCCGACCAGCAGCCGGTCGGGCGCGGCTCCCGCCCGCAGCCCGAAGACGACCCCGACCGCGTCCCGTTGCGGCAGCGGCAGACAGTCGAGGCGGTCGAGCAGCGGCGCACACAACTGGTGCAGGGCCGCGAACTCCACCGCCTGCTCGGACGGCACCGCGGCCGCCCGCACGATCCGGCACCCGGTCGCCCGGCCGGCCAGATGGTCGAGCAGCGCCGTCTTGCCGATGCCCTCCTCGCCGCGCAGCAACAGCGCCCGGCTCTCCCCGGTGCGGGCCGCGGCCAGCAGATGGTCGAGCCCGGCGCGCTCGGCGGTCCGGCCCACCAGCTCACTCATGGTTTCCGGAGTCTAGGACGGTTCGCGCCCGCCGAACCCGGTCAAAGCATGCGAAAAACGGGGGCCGTCGATAGAACTCACGAATGGCGGATGTCGAACCCGAGCTTCTGCAGCACCCGCACCGCACCGGCGCGGCCGCCCTCGAAGTCGCTCGAGGCCAGCCGCGTACCGGTCGCGAATTCGAAGGCGGTGCCGAGCAGGGCTTTCGGCGGATACCTACGGTCGTTCAACACCATCTCGTACGTCGTGGCCGGCGCGAACCCGTGGCGGGCGTAGAACTCGGTCGCCCCGAGGGAGTCGAATTCCGCGGCCGCCCGCAGCACGTCGTCGCGGCCGACCACGGTCCAGTCGATCCTCACTTGAGCCGCCGCCCGAGGAAGTCCCGGATCAGCTCGGCCACCTCGTCGCCCGCGCTCTCGAGCAGGAAGTGGCCGCCCTCGAGCAGGTGGATCTCGGGGTCGACCGCGTCGGCCGCGAACGCCCGGGCCCCGTCGGGCCCGAAGATCTCGTCGCCCCGGCCCCACACCGCGAGCACCGGCACCGCGCTGCTCCGCAGATATTCGTGCACCCGCGGATAGAGCGGTGGGTTGGTCGCGTAGTCGCGGAGCAGGGCCAGCTGGATCAGGTCGTTCCCGGGGCGGCTGAGCAGCGCGAAGTCGTGCTCCCAGGCGTCCGGGCTGACCAGCGTCTCGTCCGGCACGCCGGTCAGGTACTGCCAGCGGGTGACCTCCAGGGTGAACGCCTGCCGGATCGCCGCCTCCGAGGCGCCGGCCGGCGCCTCCTGGTAGTCCCGGACCGTCTTCCAGAACCCCTCGACGAACCCGGCGTCGTACGCGTTGCCGTTCTGGGTGACGACCGCCGCGATGTCGCCGGGTCGCCGCAGTGCCAGCCGGAACCCGATCGGCGCCCCGTAGTCCTGCATGTAGACCGCGTAGCGGTGCACGCCCAGCTGATCGAGCAGTCCCTGGGTGAGGTCGGTGAGCCGCTCGAACGTGTAGTCGAACTCGGCCGCCGGGGGCGCGTCCGAGAAGCCGAAGCCCAGGTGGTCGGGGGCGATCACGTGGTAGCGGCCGGCCAGCGCCGGGATCAGCCCGCGGAACATGAACGACGAGGTCGGGAAGCCGTGCAGGAGCACCACCACCGGCGCGCCGGCCGGCCCCGCCTCCCGGTAGAAGAGGCGCTGTCCCTCGACGGTCGCGTAGCGGTGGTGGACGGCAGGCATCGCTCCTCCTCGGATTCGTCGGACACCCCTGCCAGCGTGGGCACGCCCCGGCCGCGGCCGCTTCCGTGTTCACCCCTGGTCCACCCCGTGACCGACCCCGGGTGCGAACCGGCGGGGGCCGGGGGCCGACGCGTACGGAAATCGCCGGCAAACGGCCGGCAACGTCGCCGACCCGGCGTGAAGCGGGTTGACCGGCCCGGGAAGGATGGCCGCGTGACCACGGTCCAGCAGCGAACCGAGTTCCTCACCTCGTGGGTGGACCGCCTGCCCCCGCGCCTGCGCCACCTGCTCCCCCGCGAGCTGGTCGGCTTCGCCGTCATCGGCGCGTTCACGTTCTCGCTCGACCTCACGCTGCTGGCCGTTCTCCGCGACCGCACCGCCCTGCCCCTCCCGGCCGCCGTCTCGGTCGCCTACCTGGTCGCCTTCGGCCTGAACTTCGTTCTCAACCGCACCGTCAACTTCCATTCCCACGCCCCCCTGGGGGGCCAGGTCCTCCGGTACGCCGTGGTCCTCGCCGGCGACTACCTGCTGACCGTGGGTGTCTCGACCGGTCTGGCCGATCTCGGGCTGAACTTCCTGGTCGCCCGCGTGATCGCCTCGTCCTTCGTGGCCGTCTTCACCTATTCGGCCTGCCGCTGGTGGGTTTTCCGGAGCTGACCACCGGCAGCAGCACCGAGCCGCCGTAGAGGGTGGTCGTGCCGCCGAACAGCGGGCGCGGCCGGGCGCGCTCGTCGGTGTGCACGAAGATGCCGTTGCCGCGCATGTCCACCCCGTACGAGTGCGGCCACGGCCCCGGCCCGTCGAACGTGAAGTCGCGGCCCAGCACGGTCAGCCCGAGCCGGTAGCCGGCCGGGATCAACACCGACGTCGGCCAGATCTCCACCTCGACGTCGACCGGCTCGCCCGGGGTCAGGGGTTCGGCTTCGGTGAACCGGTACCACGGCCGGTAGGGCTCGCTGAGCGCCGGATCGGTGGCCCGCAGCGACGCCCGCAGCCAGCCGAAGGCGACCGCCCCGTGCGGGTCGAGCGCGCCCGGGAAGGTGACGTCCCGCCCGGCCGGGTCCTGCACCCGCAGCACCAGGAACAGGTCGGCGTCGGCGGTGCTCGACGCCACCCGCAGCCGGGCCGAGGCGGGCCCGGTGAGCTCGGTCGCCTCGGCGTACGGCTCGGCCCAGAACGTGACGCCGTCGCCGTCGGCCTCGAACCGCGCCGGGGCGGTGATGCCGAGCTCCCATCGGGTCCACGTCGTGCGCGCGAGCGGCCATTCCTGCTCGGCCCGGCCCTCGAACGTCCCGTCGACCCGCCGCACATTGAGATAGACCGGCGGCTGCTCGTCCCAGCCGGTGTCCTCGCCCTTCAGGAAGTGCCCGAAGAACCGTTTCTGCAGCCGCACGCCGTAGTCGGTGTAGAACTCCACCCAGTGCTGCTGCCCGTGCACCTCGAGCCACTTCTGCCCGCTGCCGGCCGCCCGCCACCCCTCGAAGCCGCCCCGGGTGTGCAGATGGTGACCCCAGTTGGTCGCGCTGAGCACCGGCACTTCGATCTTCGTCAGGTCGGCCGTGCGCTCGCGGTAATGATCGTCGAGCGTGGGCCGGGACAGCATCTCGGCGACCACGTCGGTGCGGTTCTTCGCGAGTTCCGCCTCATCGAGCGTCTCCGGCCCGGCCACCGGCACTCCGGTGACCGCGCTGCGCGGGCTGCGGTCGCCGACGCCGTGCTGCATCGCCTCGACCTGCGGCGGATACCACTGCCGGAGGAAGTCGGACGGAATCCCGCCGTGGTGGGTGAACTCGCGGTAGTAGTCGGTCGCGCCCTCCCACGGGCAGATCGCGGCCAGGTGAGGCGGGCGCAGCGCGGCCACCTGCCACTGGTTGACCGCGTAGTAGGAGATGCCGAGCAGCCCGACCTTGCCGTTGCTCCACGGCTGAGCGCCCGCCCACTCGATGCACTCGTAGTAGTCACGGGTCTCCCGCGCCGAGAAGATGTCGAGGAGGCCCGGCGACCGCCCGGCACCCCGGCAGTCGACGCGCACCACGACGTAGCCGTCCGGCACCCACTTCTCGGGGTCGACGGTCTCCCAGTTCTGGTAGCGGTTGGACGAGCCGGCCAGCGCGTCCGGGTGCTCGCTCTCGAGGTTGGTCCAGGCGAAGACGAACCCCTCTTGAAAGGCCAGACCCTTCGCGTACGGCCCGTGACTCATGATCACCGGATAGTGGCCGTCGGCGTCGGGACGGAACACGTCGGCCCGCAGCACCGCACCGTCGTCCATGGTGATCGGAACATCCCACTCGATTCGCATGCGTCCACTCAAACGCGCGCCCGATGCGCCGCCCAGAGCCTGGGCGGCAGCGGCTTCAGATGCCGGCGATCTGCGGGACAGATGGCGGCGCGAACTTGTCGTACCCGCCCCGTAGGTTGTCGCCATGACCGCAGCCGACTTCGACTTCGCCGCCGCCGTCGAGCAGGCGCGGGCCGCCGCCAAGTCGTACTACGACACCGGCGACGTGCTGATGACCGACGCCGACTACGACGCGCTGCTCGACCGCATCGCCGAGGCGAAGAAGGCCCACCCCGACTGGGACGACCACGGCGTCACCACCCGGGTCGCGGCGGGCGTGTCCGGCGGCGGCGACGTGCGCCACCCGGTGCCGATGATGTCGCTCGACAAGGTCACCGGGGAGGACGACGTGCGCGGGTTCGTCGCGAGCCTCGGCGGCGACCCGTGCCTGATCGAGGTCAAGCTCGACGGGCTGGCGATCCGCGTGGAATACGCGTCGGGCCGGCTCGCCCTGGCCGCGCTGCGCGGTGACGGCAGCACCGGCGAGAACGTCACCGCCCAGGTGCTGCGCGGCGTCGCCGGCCTGCCCGCCCGGCTCGGCACCGGGTGGACGGGCGAGGTCCGCGGCGAGATCTACATGACCGCCGGCGACTTCGAGACCGCCCGCGCCAACCGGGTCGCCGCCGGCGGCAAGGCGTTCATCAACTCGCGCGGCGCGGTCGCCGGGTCGATCCGCAGCGCCGACCGCACCTACGAGACGCCGATGACCTTCGCGGCGTACGACATCTCCGGCGAATTCGCCTCCCACCACGAGCGCATGGCCCACGCGGCCGGCCTCGGCTTCCCGGTGGCCGGACGGCTCACCACCGGCGAGATCCAGGTCGCCGCCGACGCGGACGCCGCGATCGCCGCCATCGCGCGCATCGGCGAGTCCCGCCGCGGCCTCGAGTTCCCGATCGACGGCGCGGTGCTCACCGCCGACCTCGAGTCGACGCGCCGGCGGCTCGGCTCCGGCAGCCGCACCCCGCACTGGGCGGCCGCGTTCAAATACCCGGCCGACACGGGCTCCACGGTGCTGCGCGACATCGAGGTGCGGGTCGGGCGCACCGGCCGCATCGCGCTGCGCGCCGTCCTCGACCCGGTCTTCGTCGACGGCACCACCATCACCTACGCGACCCTGCACAACCCGAAGTTCGTCGAGGAGCAGGGCCTCGCGATCGGCCAGACCGTCGCCGTGTGGCGGGCCGGCGACGTCATCCCCCGCGTCACCGCGCCCATCGGCGAGCAGCCGCACGGCCTCACCCCGTGGACCCCGCCCGAGACCTGCCCCCAGTGCGGCGAACCGTGGGACAAGTCGAGCCTGCTCTGGCGCTGCCACACCGCGTCGTGCAGCGCCACCAACGCGCTCGAATACTGGTGCAGCCGCGAGGCGATGGACGTCGAGGGCGCGGGCGAGGCGCTCTGCGTCGCCCTGGTCAACGCCGGCCTGGCCAACGACGTCGCCGACCTCTACACGCTCACCGAGGAGCAGCTGGCCGAGCTGCCCGTCGGCAACACCAAGGCCGGCGGCGTCGTCCTGCTCGGCAAGCTCAACGCGGCCAAGGTCATCGCGTCGCTCGAGCACAGCAAGACCCAGCCGTTCAACCGCGTCATCACCGGCCTCGGCATCCGGATGACCGGCCGCAGCGTGGGCCGCTGGCTGGCCGCCCGCTTCAAGACCATGGAGGCGCTGCGCGCCGCCACCGTCGACGAGATCGCCGAGATCGACAAGATGGGCCTGATCAAAGCCCAGCACGTCATCGACGGCCTCGCCGCCATGTCCGGCGTCATCGACCGGCTGGCCGCCGCCGGCGTCACGATGGGCGTCCCCGAGGCCGAGGGCGAGCAGCCGTTGGCGGGCCGGACATACGTGGTCAGCGGCAGCGTCCCCGGCTACACCCGCACCACGGTGAGCGAGCGCATCGAGCAGCTGGGCGGCCGGGCCAGCGGCAACGTCTCGGCGACCACCACGGCACTGGTCACGTCCGAGACCACCACCGCCAAGGCAAAGAAGGCGGCCCAGCTCGGCATCCCGATCCTCGACCCGGCCGAGTTCGCGCAGCTGCTCGCCGACTGAACCCTACTTATCGCCTTCCCACCGGATTTCCTGGCATGGGAGGTCCTCGGCACGGGCCGACCGCGTAATCAGGACGCCCTTGGGTTGCCAGGTGCCGATAAGGACGGGCCCGCCGCTGACGGCGATATGGACACGCTGATAGCTGAACATCAGGCAGCCGTCGAGGATGTCACGGCGTTCGTCGGAGTGGATCAGGGGCCGGCGGTAGCCCAATCGCCGCGGATGGTCCTGGTCGCCTTTGCCGTCGAGCACCTCGAGCTGGTCGCCGCGGTCCGGCTTGGTCTTGAAGGCCTCCGGGCAGCGGAAGACGTAGAACCAGTCCAGCGCGCCGTCGTTGTTGATGTCGAACCTTGAATACCGGACCGTCGGCGTTCCCCCGCTGCAGTTCGGGCTGAATTCGCCGGCCCAGTTGGGTGTCGAGCCGCTCGCACCGGCCTTCGTGGCGGCCTGCGAAGGGTCACAGGCGGACAACAGGGCCAGTCCGGTCGCCGCCACCATCACCAGCCGGGAAAGACGTGCCATGTCGGTCCTCCGCTCGCCAGGTCGAGGACGCAACGTATGCGGGTCCGTCGATCAAGTGCCAAGTTCTTGCCAACCTTCGTCGTATCCGCAACAAAGCTGTTCCGCGCTGGTAGTTGTGCGCATACTGTCCGCCACGTGGCGGCGTGTACGAGATCGTCTGGGCCCGGCCGGCCGCACCGGCCGCCGTCGGCCTCGGCGGTTCCCGGCTGCCGGCAGCGCATCGCCTGGCTGCTGCGGGTCAACCGCCGGTTCGGACCGGGCGGCCGCGACCTTCGCCTGGCCGGCTTCGCCGCCCGCCTCGCCGCGGCCGGCTGCCCCGCGTCGGCCGGCCAGCTCAGCCGATGGGAGACGGGGCGCCTGCCGGTGCCGCACCACGCGGTCGTGGCGTACGAGAAGGTCCTCGGGCTGCCACGGAACCGTCTCGTCACCGTCGTCGACGGCATTTACCGGCACCGCACCGACCGGGCGTCCCCGTCCCGTCTAGATCGCCGGATCGGGCCGGACGACCGGTCCGCGCTCACCCGCGCCGAGGATCTGCTCGACCAGGTCCTGTCCGACGGCCCGATGTCCGGCGCCGACTGGGATGAGCTGACCGTCCTGCTCACCACGTTCGGCACGGTGGTGATGCCCGGCCGGTGGTGGGGCCGCCTGACGCAGCGGCTGCTCTCCGAACAGTTGGTCTCGGACGGCGACCCGTGGCGGCAGCGCAGCGAGTCCACCCACCGACTGCTGTGGCTGCCGGCGAGCCGCCCGTACCTCATCGGCGCCTGCGCCGCCGTGGTCCGCGACCCGGCGTCTCAGATCGTCATCGAGCCCTTGGCGGTCCTCGACGTGGTCGACGATCCGGCGGTCTCCGCGCTGATCGCCGCCCAGCTCATCGACCCGGTCTCCGAGCGGACGCTGCGGGGAGCGCTACTCGCCGGCGCTGCCCGGGCACGCAACCGCCAGTTCAGTCCCGGCCAACTGCGCCGGATCGGCCCGGCCGTGCTCGACCTGCTCACCGACACGGTGTGGTCGGCCGCCGTCCGCCCGCTCGCCGCCGAGCTTCTCGGCAACCTCCCGCCGGGACTGCGGGCCGCCGGCGTCGCCCGATTGCGGGCGGCCGTGGCCGGACACGCGGAGTCGGCCGTCGACGGACAGCCACGCCGGGTGACCGGGCGGATCGTCGCCTCGGTGCTCTCCCACACCGAGGCGTACGACGACGGCACCCCCGACGATCTGCTGACCCGGGTCGCCGACGAGATGCTGTTCAGCGCCAACCCCGACGTCCGGCTGCACGCCGCCCAGGTCCTCGGCGCCACCCCCTTCCGCGCCGCCCTGGCCGACGCCTGCTGCACCGAGCTGCGTAAACCGGCCGTCGCCGGGGACCCGGCGCTGGCGGGCGCCCTGCTCGACGCGCTCCCGTTCGTCGCCGGGCCCGAACACCGCCGCACGGTCGAGACACTCGTCACGGCGTCCGGCCTGCCCGCGGAAACCGCCGGCTCGGCCGCCTGGACCGTCGCCCACGTGCCCGGCACCAGCAGCGACCTCTTCTGGGCCGGAGCCCTGCGGCGCCCGGTCTGCCGGCCGGGCCTGACCTACGCCCTGGGCATCTCCGGCCGGCACGACTGGCTCACCCGCCTCGCCGACGACCCGGCCATGCCGGGCGAGGTGCGGAGCGCCGCGCGCTGGTGGTCGAACCTGCCGGCAACGGTGACCCGCGACGCCCGGCGCTGAGCTACAGGTGGACCGGGAGGGCCACGTGCCCGTTGCCGAGGATGCTCGGGACCGGCTCCAGTGACGCGGCCGGCTGGGCCAGGCGCATCTCGGGGAAGCGGTCGAACAACCCGGCCAGCGCGGTCGCCCCCTCGGCCCGGGCGAGCGGCGCCCCGAGGCAGAAGTGCACGCCGTGCCCCAGTGCCACGTGTGACTTGTCCTCCCGGGTCACGTCGAACGCCCCGGCCGTGCCCGCCGGCTGGTGTCGCGGGTGGTTCGACGCGGCGCCGAACGACGGCAGGATCGCCTCGCCCTGCCGGATCACCGCGCCGCCCGGCAGCGGGATGTCGGAGACCGCGTACCGCATCGGCATGTGGCTGACCGGCGCCGCGAACCGCATCGTCTCCTCGACCACGTCCCCCCACGTCGCCCGGCCGGCGCGCACCTGGGCGACCTGATCGGGATCGGTCAGCAGGGCGGCGATCGCATTGTCGATCAGGTTGACCGTCGTCTCGTACCCGGCCGCCACGATCAGCAGCAGCGTGTCGACCAGTTCGCGGTCGGTGAGCTCCGGCGTCTGCACCAGCCCGGTCGTCAGATCGTCACCCGGCGTCTCCCGCTTGAGCGTGATCAGCGACGTCAGCATCGCGTACACATCACCGGTCGCCGCCATCGCGTCCTCGGCCGAGGAGGTGGTGTTCCAGATCCGGTCGATCGTCTCCTTGAACGGCCCGCGCATCGGCGAGGGAATGCCCAGGAAATCGCTCATCACCCGCACCGGCAACTGCACCGCATAGGACTGCCGAAGGTCGACCGGACCGGAATCCCGTGCCGCCAGGTCGTCGAGCAACTCGGCGGTGTTCTTTTCGATCGACGGCAGAAAACCATCAAGCCGCCGGGCGGCGAAAACCGGGGAGACCAGCCGCCGGAGGCGGCGATGCGCCTGCCCGTACGCGGTGAACATGTTGTCCACCGACACCTGCAGGTAGAGCGGCCACTTCCCGACGATCTCGCCCTCGATGAACCGTGGCCAGTGCTGCCGGGGGTCCTTGGACACGCGCGGGTCGGACAGCAACTGCCGCAGCAGGTCGGGGTCGCCGACCGCCCACGCCAGCTCGCCCAGGATGTCGACGAGCACCGGCCCGTCCGCCGCGTGCAGCACCGCTTCCTCGGAAGCCCGCCGCCGCGCCGTCGGGTCGAGCACCAATTCGGGAGAATTCACGAGCCAAAGCTAGACGCCGTCGAACGCGAAAGCACATTCGAACAATTGATGGCCGCCATCGAAAGTCCTTATTGGAACAGTCCGAAGTACATGCAGTGGTCGGAGTAGCCGGAGCAGGCCGTGCCGGCGCCCCGCCGGTCGAGGCTGGCGAACAGGTAGTCGATTCTGCGGGCGGCCGGCATGAAGGTGACCAGCGGGTTCGACCGGCTGCCGCTCGCCTCGCGGAAGCCGGCGTAGAACGGGTCCAGGTCGGCGTCGGCGGGCTGCGAGTTGAGGTCGCCGCCGAACAGGACCGGGCGGGTCTCGGCGAGCGGGCTCAGCCAGTGGTCGATCGCGGACATCTGCGCCGTCAGGTTGGGGCCGCTCGGCGAGGTGTGGGTGGTGACCGCGAAGACCGTACGGCCGCTCAGGCGCACGTTCGCCCCGAGCACCATGCGCTGCTCCGGGTTCACCGGCGACGTACCGATCAACTGGTGCGCGACCTGCCCGCTCAGCTTGCCCTTCGCCAGCAGGGCGATGCCGAAGGCACGCCCGTGGGTCCGGTCCTGGTCGGCGCAGTGGCCGCCCTTGGTCGCCGTCGCGAAGATCGCCTGGTAGCCGTAGCGGGCCAGCCGGTCGCGCACGCCGAGGAACTGCGAGTAGCAGAGCTCCTGGAGCATCGCGACCGAGACGCCGCGGGCCCGCACCTGGTAGGCGATGTTCGACGCGGTGAGGTCGACCTCGCCGTGCCGGCAGACGTTCCCGCAGGCGTTGAACGTCATGCTGAGCAGCGGCGGGCCGGCCGCGTGGGCCGGGGCCGCCCCGACCAGGAGGCTGAGAGCGGAGGCCAGCGCGGCGACGACCAGACGGATTCTCACGCCCCGTTGCATCGGTCGCGCGCCCGCCACCGTCAGGCAACGGCCGGTCGCAGCCTGGTTGCAAGCGACTCCCCGACCGGCCCCCGATCTTCCCGAAAGGTAATAATCTTGGGCCGTGGCGCATGGTCCGGTCGTAGGTGTGCTCTCGACGTCGTTCGGCGGCCCCTACTTCGGCGGCCTGCTGGACGGCATCCGGGCCGGGGTGGCAGCGCACGGCGGCCGGCTGATCGCGATCCAGACCCTCGACGCGGGCACGTTCAACTCCGACTTCAAGGACCCGCCGCCGTTCCCGCACCGGGTGGCCTGGGACTACATCGACGGGCTGATCACGTTTCTGAACGGCGCCAGCCCGGCCTACATGCGCCAGGCCCAGGAGAGCGGGCGCCCGGTCGTCGTGGTCAGCGACAACCCGGAAGGGCTGAGCTGCCCGACGGTCAGACCGGACAACGGGTCGGGAACCTCCGCCGCGGTCCGGCACCTCATCGGGCACGGGCACACCCGGATCGCGTTCGCCGGGCACCTCGACCAGGTCGACGCCCGGGAGCGGTACGCGACGTACCGCGCGATGATGCTCGCCCACAGCCTCGACCCGGAGGGTCTCTACTACGACACCGGCGACATGCAGGAGGCCGGGGGCGAACGGGCGGCCCAGGCGATGCTCGACGCCGGCCTGCCGTCGACCGCGGTGGTGACCGCCAACGACCAGAACGCGTTCGGGGTGATCCGGACCCTCACCGACGCGGGCTGCCACCTGCCGGCCGACCAGGCCGTGATCGGGTTCGACGACATGCTCGGCGGCGCCTCACTGATCCCGAGCCTGACCAGTGTGCGGCAGCCGCTGGACGAGATCGGCGCGCTGGCCGCGCGGCTGGTGGTGCGGATGGTGAACGGCGGGCCGGTGGGGAACGAGGAGCACCGCCTGCCGACGACGCTGGTCGTGCGCGAGTCGTGCGGCTGTCCCGGCCCGCTGGCGCTGGTCTCGGACGGGCTCGGCGACCACCCGGCCGACCCGGAAAGGCTGCTGGCCCAGCTGCGTACGGCCGTCGACCGCAACACCCCGGCCTGGTCGGCCGGAGCCCAGGCGGCCGACCTCGAGGTGTCGGTCAAGGGTGTCGCCTCCGTGCTGAACGACGCGGCGGCCGGGCTGCCCACACCGGCCGGGTCCGAACTGCGCCGCCTGCTGCTGCCGATCGCCCGGCGGCTGGAGAACTACGAGGTCGCGGTGGCGGTGATGCGGCTGTTCCGCGACTACGGCCGGTCGCTGCAGACCGCCGCGCGGAACGACCGGGTCGAGGACGTCGTCTATCAGATCTTCGTGGTGCTGGCCCAGGCCCAGTCGTCGTTCCAGGTCGCGCACGGCCGGTCGACGATGTCGGCGCTCGGTACCCAGTACTCGGTCAGCATGCAGCTGCTGCGCAGCCAGGAACGGGACCCGCGCTCGCTGGACTGGCTGCGCACGACCGACATCCACGCCGGCTGCCTGGGGCTGTGGCCGGCCGACGAGAACACCGGCGGCACGTTCCTCGACGTCATCGCCACCTACGACCAGCGGGCCGGGGCCGCGGTGCAGGGCGGCGGCCGCACCGAGATCGAGCGGTTCCCGCCGGCCGAGGTGATCGCGCTGGCCGACACGGCCGCCGACGACATGATCTACGTGGCCCACCTCAAGGTCGACAACGGCGACTGGGGCATGCTGGCGCTGGTCGGGCCGATCCAGGCCGGCCTGGCCGAGGGCCGCGAGACCATGAACCAGTGGGCGGCCCTGCTCAGCGTCGCCCTCGAACACGACTCGGTGCTGCAGACCCTGCGGGAGCAGGAAGAGGTGCTGCGCCGGGCCGCCCTCTACGACGATCTGACCGGGCTGCCGAACCGCAGCCATTTCCGGGACCGGCTGATGCTGGCGATGGCCCGGGCGCGGCGCCGGCCCGAATTCCGGTACGCCGTGCTCCTGCTCGACCTCGACGGCTTCAAGCTGGTCAACGACAGTCTCGGGCACGAGGCCGGCGACCGCCTGCTGCAGGAGGTGGCCCGCCGGGTCACGGCCGAACTACGGGCGAACGAGGCGGCGGCCCGGCTCGGCGGCGACGAGTTCGCTGTCCTGATCGAGGATTTTTCCGGGCCGGAGGCCCCGGCCGCCTTGGCCGAGCGTCTGCAGGCAGCTGTTTCGGCGCCGTGCCGTCTCGGCGACACCGACACCGACGTCGCCGTGACCGCCAGCATCGGCATCGCGCTGGGCGCCGACGGCTA